>NZ_NCVN01000017.1:0-81020 GCF_002096925.1 Streptococcus mitis
AATCATGACCACCCGTCAAACGGGTGGTTTGTCCCAGAGCTATAAGCCCAAATTACCAGCCAGCGCCTAAAGACGCTGGCTTTCACTTTGTTCAAGCCTTATTGCTCTTGACTCGTCACTTGCCTCTCAAAGAGGCTTTAGTATTACTTACCACTATCCCTAAAGGGAGCCTCATATTCTTTTACACTCAATTTATCTAGTGCTATATCATGCTTTACTCGTTCTCAAATTTTTATACTCGTGAAGAAATCATCCACTGGATAATTTCTTTAATCTTGGATATATTTCTTAATTGTGGCTTCATTGAGTCCAACCGTACTCACATAATAACCTTCCGCCCAAAAATGCCGATTCCCAAACTTGTACTTGAGATTGGCGTGTTTGTCAAACAGCATGAGTGCACTTTTACCTTTTAAATAACCCACGAAACTTGAGACACTTATCCTCGGTGGAATATTTCGCCTAAACTACTTCGATATTGATTATAGATAACTTTTCGTCTATACTTAGGGGGAACATAATGTGATACTTACAGTGCCACTTTGTGTGCGATAAACTATGTGCCTTTTGTGCCATATTTTTCTCCTTTCGCTTTACAATTGGCTTGAACACCTTTATTGTATCGCGTCTGGAGTTTTTTGGGTATAACCTTCGACGCGTACCCGCATAGCGGGTAGTTTTTTGTCTCGCACCTAGCGGAGCGAGACGGACTAATAGTCACATAACAAAAAGGGCATACCACTAGCATCATATGCTTACGGTATGCCCCTGAGTTGTTCTCAATAGACTTATTTTTTAGTTTCTTTTTTGACTAGATGAGTAAATTTCCCATCTGAGTAGACTAAAGTTATCTCTCCAAATCTTGGAACTTTTTCTATCTCTATTATACCACATTTTTCGTAGACAATAAAGCCTTTTTCTGTTGAAAATTTCATTTCATCCATATCTATTAACCTTTCTCTCCTCTCACTGTGTTAATCGTATATCGCTTATCTTTGATCGTAAAAACCTTGAAAGTGTTCCCTTCTAAACCTTTCAAAATTCTACTTGAGTTTCTAGCGTTGTAAACAGTTCGCAGTTCACTGCTATCTAGATTCGTGTTGAAAATCGTAGTTTCTCGATTATTTATAATATCAAACAAGAAATCCTGTTCCCAGTCACTCTTAGGAGTGATTGTTCCATTTTTTGCTCCAAGGTCATCAATGATTAGAAAATCAACGTCAACCAGCTTTTTAACCGCCTCATACTCTGTTAAGTTTGCATTTCTTCCATAAGCCCAACCTTCTTTTATCTGCTTGATAATCTCGGTTAAGCTGACAAACAATACGCTCTTAGGCTCGTTCTTCTCTCTGAAACTCTCATTGATTTCTTTGGCCAGGGCAAGCGATAAGTGACTTTTTCCTATTCCTGTGCTACCGCTGATTAAAGTATTTCCCGTCATACCTGCAAGGTACTTCTGGGCTTGTCCTTTTACAAACTCTAACATCTGACATTCCTCTGTAGTCTTAACAAAGAAATTATCAAATGTCGCTCCCTTTAACTCTTTAGGAATTGTACTATCACGCATTAAGACATCATAAGTTTTAAAATACGTTTGTCTATCATCAAACCTCTGTAATAGGTCTTTCTCTTTTTGTTTAATATCCCCCTTCACACACTCCGGGCAAAATGGTTGTATTTTTCTTTCTGAACTCCCTACTACAGGTATAGAAATTTCCCAGTAATTTACCTGATGAATATCACAAACTTTATCTGATATTTTTCTGTTATTAAATTCTTTAAATTGTTCCTTCATCCTTGCAACTCCTAAAATGGTAGGTCTGGGAAGTTATCTTCAGACTTCCCTCTTATTGTTTTAGGCTTTTGATTCAAATAACCGTCAAACTTAGAACCGAAAAGTGTTTCAGGTCTCAGATATTTAGAAAATTCAGGACTATCCTTCCATTCTGCCGTTTTAATATCTATCACCTGTTTAAAATCTTCAAGTGTATAGCCTTCTTTGAATCGTGCTAGTAAAAGCCTTTTAGTCTTGTCAACAAATTTATATCTCTTGTTAGCTACTTGATTCAGATAAGCAATAGGAACCCAAAGTTCTTTATGTTTTGTTTTCTCTAAATCTTTTATAGCTGTTTCTTCAAGCCAACTAGGAAAAATGAAAGATGAGCTTTGCTCATTAGGCGAGGTTTCCTCGGCTATATATTCTTTATTTATATCTAACTTTAAATCTTGCTCTAACTCTTTATCTATCTCTGTCTTACATGTAGATAACGTTGTAAAATTATTAGATAACATTGTAAGATTTTTTTCTTTCCCTTGTTGCTCTTTGCGGTAACTTCTCATATATGCAGCATGGTTTGTTTCTTGTTGTACTAAAGCTTTTGCTTGGGTTAACTCGGCATTCTTATCTTCATCAATCTGAATCAGGCCACATTGCGTAAAATAAGCTATAGTCATAGATATATCATCTTCTGAAACATCTAATTTCAAGGCTAGTTCTTCTTTTAATGTTTCAAAATATCCCTCGTAATACAGAATACAATCACTTTCAAGACTTTCTAACATCATGCGGATATAGATTACTGTCATGGTATAACCGCCAGGCATACTTTTGAGTCGCTTAATAAAGAGATTGTCAAAAAATTTCTTATCAATTTTCAACCAAAAATATACTTTAGTTTTTGCCATCATATACCCCCATAAACTTATAAATGTCGTCCACTTTATAATAAACTTTTCTGCTATCGTCTCCCGGGGGCTGATAACGCTTCAGGCCCATTCTTTCCCATTTTTGCAAGGTCAGGTATTTTATATCTAACTCTTCTTGTACTCGTTTTGCGGAAATCAGCCCAATGATTCGGGGAGGTATTTTCTCATGACTTTTCAGGTAACGTTCTAAGGCTTCTAATATTTTTATTTGAATTTCTTCAATCATTCTTTCAAACATATCATCACCTCCACGGCTTAATGCTTGCAAGTTGGATATATCGCCCATAGTCAGGGCTTAAACTCTCACTAGGTCTTTCTCCTAGTTTCCTGTTTTCTCGATCCAGTTGGGCGCTCTTTTTGCGGTCTCGATGGTTTAGGTAAATTAGAAAGCCAATCAAAATCACGGTGAAAATAAGCGCCTGTGTATTGCTTAAATCTAGTTCATTCATGCTATGCCCTCGCTTTGTAATTCTTGATATATAACTGTTGGGCTTGATGTTCCATCTTTTGGAAAGCTTCAACTTCCTTGATAGATACTTTGTTATCTAAAAAATCAATAATAAACTGTAATAGATTTGGATTGTTAACCTTTAAATCGGCCATAAAATCATCAATTTCTACTTGAGTCATTTTCATTACATCTGGAATTTTCATCTGACTTGTACCCCAATTCTTCAAAATTCTCACAATTAAGGAGATGAACTGCAATCCCATCCAACTCTCTATAGAGTTGTTCCATCTGGTCACGAATAACGCCTAACCCCTCTGTCATCTGTCCAGATAAGATATCAGTATCTACTCCGTTATTTTTCGCCATTATCAGCGAATTACTCAACTGTCTTACTAATTCAATTCTGGGAAGCACATCTCCAAGTCTGCCTCCTTGCTCTTGAATTTCCTTTATATTTAATGTCATATTGTTTTCCTGTGCTTTTTTTGCCTGTTTCCTATACGTAATTAGCACCACTCCAAACGCTGGGCGATTGCCCCAAGTTGGCGAACGCTTGTAGCGGTGTTTCGTGAGTAATTACCCATCTTTCAGCTAAACAAGGCCTTAGAATCACCCTGTCAGCGCTTGATTTCAAAACCTTTTCTAATTGCTTGCCTGCTCTTCGGTTTTTCGTTTGTATTTGATAAAATAGCTGTTTTCTGCTATAATCGGAGCATAGAAAAAATTTCTATATCCTTAATCTTGTCGCTTGCTCGCCTTGTCCAAAATTTGAGCAAGTGATTTTTTTATTTTCTTGTTGCATGATTTCTACCTGACTTTGGTTTATAAAGCAAGTCTTTACTTTCGATAAGGTCCAGAATCCAGCTGAGCCCCTGCTCCACCGTTTCAAGAAATGCGCCCAGGTCTTCACTGTCCAAATCCTCGTAGTTCATACAAAGATATTCGGCTAGTTGTCTGTCTTTCTCAACTAGCTTTTTAAAATCCTTGGAATACTTAGGAATTTCTAACCCTTTGGCATTTGTAACTGTCTTAAATTCATTTTCCATTTTCTATACTCCTATACTTTAAAAATTAATTCCTTAATTTCTGAATATCCCCTATTCAAGTTAATCATCGCTATTGCCATATCTTCCAAGCGCTGATAGTTTGCAAGTTCATCACTAGTTAAACTGTCAATACCGTTTCCACTTTCTCGCTCTTGCATGAGTTGAGACTTGTTTTTCCCAGTCGCTCCCTTTAGCAATAAATTTGTAAGTGTACTATAGGCATGCTTAGGTGCTTTCTCCCATGATTTGATAGCTTCGGTTAAGGTCTTGCGCTTTGGTTTTTCCAGTTCTCTTTGAAGATAGCGTTTAGAAAGTTCATCACGCATTTCAAAAAAGGCTTTGACTAGGTTCATTTTGAATTGCCGTACAGGTTCGGTATTCTTTAGATAAGTGATCAGCAAGGTAGCTTGTTGCTCATTCAGAAGATAGATTTTTTTCGGTTGCCCTCTCTTATCTAATTTATGGATTTTAAATCCAAGTATTCCCAACGCTTCAAAATCAGCTTTATTGTCTCTGACTAAGCGTGTAATAGTATGGTGCTGTACTTCAGCACATTCAGCGATAATCTCGCTCGTAGTATACGGCTCTTTCTTGCCGTCCATGTAAACCAATTCCATTGGTTCGCTCCTTTCTTCTTTTGTCAGTGCTTGCCACCTAAAACAGTACCAAGGTAAAGCATTAAAGTAGGGTAAAATCGGAGAATATGAACCCCTACAAACCCTTGATACTGCTATAGGTAGCAAGCAAATATTTAGCTAGATTCGTTTATCAATCTCCAGTGGTAAAGCACCACATGAGAAATCTATAAATGTAGAGTAGTATTACGATTGGTTCGCTCCTTTCTATTCTTTCGTCTCTAGAAATTCATCCAGCGTAACGCCCAAGTAACTAGATACTTTTTTTAACGTATCAAGACTTGGATTCTTTGCACGTTCATAGTACAAAGCCGTTAGAGTACTTTTTGAAATTCCTGTAGCCTCTGCAACATCAGCAGTTTTCTTACGTTGCTTGGCTAATAACAATCTCATGTTATTCTTCATAGCATAAAACCTCCTTTTGTTTAAAAATTTCACCACAAAAGATTGAAAGATATTTTATATGGTGTACTTTTTGTGCAACTATATGTTGACAAAAATATTATATTGCACTTTTTGTTCAATTTCAATGCTTTTTTGAAAAAATGTTGAATTTTTTTTGCAACATTTTAAAAAAACATGATAAAATACTCTTGAAAGGTGTTTTTAAATATGGATAATAAGTTAAAAGAATTGAGGTTAAATAAAGAATTTAACGGTAAAATTGGAATGACTCAGCAAGAAATAGCTGATGAAATAGGAGTTACAAAAAGAACTTATATTTATTGGGAAAAAGGTGAACGTCAAATAAAACCAGAAAAAGCCCAGCAATTAGCGGATATTTTCGGGGTAAGTGTTGGGCAGCTATTGGGGTATGAAGATTATAAAACTATTCAAAATGATGCATTTGATAGCTATAGAAATATGGCAAAATTATTACGCACCAACCCAGATTTTAAAAATATAATTTCAGAATATGATGAAACTAATCGAAAAAACGGTAAGCTGGATTTATCTTTTTTTGTACAAGCTGAAAGCCTTCCCATAATCGAACAAGATATTAAGGAACTTATTCTTGAAGAGTGGGAAAAAACTCAACCCGAAGATGATTATGAAGAAATCGGTGGGACTCTTTCTGATAATATTTCAAGAATCTATATAGCTCTTGGACAATTGCCAATACTTTTTAAAGATTTTTTCGGTTCTTTTCTAACCCTGTCAACATCTGATAAAAAAATCGTTATGCAACTAGTAAATAGTCTATACGAAAAAAATAAAGATATAGGTATCATAAAAGAGTATACTGATAAAAAATAATTTAGAATTTACTTAGAATTATCTGGTCAAAAACTAAAAAAGAGTAACTCCCCATAGGATTTTTTGACACTGGATCAGGAAACCTTACAGAATTAGAAGATGTTATCAATAAACAAGCTTCAAAAGGCTACCGCCTGCATACAATCACAACCGCCAATGGTGGAAGTAAAGGGCTAGGCGGTGGCGACCGTATTCAAGCCACAATGGTTTTTGAGAAGATTCTATAAAAATTCCCCATCTTTTATTAGAAAACATCAGCATATAGGAGGCTACTTATGAAAAAATTACTAAGCACATCAGCTATTTTACTTTCTGCTACCGTTCTAGTAGCTTGCTCTAACAATCAATCAGCTACCAAAGATAGCTCGGAGCAACCAAAAACTGAGCAAAAAAACACTACTTCAACAAACGTTAAAACCAAAGTAGATAACAGTAAATACGACAATCTAATTTCTGAAATCAAATCAAAATTAGATCCTGAATCAACTGGCGCAATAAGCGTAAAAATTCAAAATAACGTAATCGATTCAGATTCATCCGAACCGCATGATACAATCATGATTTTGCTAACTGGAACGGCTAAAGATAGCGCAAAAGAGACTATGGATGCAATCAATTCAAATTCTGCTACAACTAATCAGCAAAATGCAATTACCGTATTTCGGATGTCTATATCTGAGTTTGCTAAAAAATTACCAGACGACAATACTACTCTTTCCCTTGGATATGAAAAATCCGCTGATCAATACGACTTAATCGCAAAATCTTCAAAACAAAAAGATTTTATCCCTGTTGGAGAAATCATCGTAAATTAAAAAACTCCCCCATATTCGCCAATAGCAACCATCGTTTCATGGTCTATTGTGCAAAAACAGGGGAAATTGAAGAATAGAAAGCCGATTTTACAGACTAAAGCGCAAAAAACGACAAAATTGACAAATAGAGATGACTAATATCTTCTAAACCATCGGCGAAATCGTGGGCATATATAGAGAGAATTAAAATGAACAAAGAAAATCCATATTTTGAACAAACCAAACAAAACTACATAGAAGTTGAAAAACTCTATAAACTTGGTAAAGCAAAGCATACATCTTCTAAATACAGATTTCTTGCACCAGCAGTTAAAAGACAATCTGAACAATTCTTATTTGAAGCCAAGACTCAAAAAAGAAAATATTGGAAATTCAGTCGTGGTTCTCTGGTATTCGTAGAGTTCGGTGTAAATATAGGCGGAGAATTATCAAATAATCATTGGGCTATTGTCTTAGACAAAGTAGATAGTCCCTATAAAAAAACACTTACAGTAATTCCTCTAACATCTAAAAATCAAATAGATACTGTACTCATAGACGAAGTCATTGCGGAATATCCTTCTATTTTGCTTGATGAATATATTGAAAAATTACACAAAGATTTATTTGCCTACCTAAAATATTTAGATTCCAATAATGCAATTACTGAAGCTGCCTTATCGGATGTCTACCAAGTTTATACAGAACAATTTTCAAACGAAATAATTCAACCTAAGATAATAGACGATGATAACCTTAAACGGACACAATCAGAAATAAATGACGTTATTGAATTAACTCAATACTACAAAAAATACATTAAGCGTTCTTATGCCAAGTGTAATAACCTTCAAACAATCAGCAAAGATAGAATTTTAAAGAAAAATAGATTAGATCCAATCGGAAAAATGAAAGTATCTGATAACACATTGGACAAAATTAACGAAAAGTTAAAAGAATTATACCTTTTCTAATCTCTTGACATTTTTTAATAATTATATTACAATACAGCTATTAGGAGTTTAGCTCCATAAAGTTTACATTTGGATTTTAGATCCATAACGTGATAGTAGCCGTATTTGATGCGGCTACTTTTCTTTTTATTCTAGTAAACATAACTTAAAATAAAAAACTCCCCCATATTCACCAATAGCAACCCTATTTCTACGGTCTATTGTGCAAAAATGGAGGAAATTGAAGAATAGAAAACCAATTTTACAGACTAAAGTGCAAAAAACGGCAAAATTGACAAATAGAAAGGAGAATCATGGACTACGAAACAACACGGAAGGGACAGTTTTAGGACGAAAAAAGGCGAACTTATTTGCTAATTTGTTTACATATAGCTCCAAATGGATTATAATTTATTTAATCTTAATGAATGGTTGCAGTAGCGACCTACCAAAAGGGGCTTTTAACGAAGCTCCTTTTGTGCATTATTTTGAGGTTTAATCAATGAAACCATTTCTAATTGCTTGCCTGCTGATTGACATCTATTAGACTTTAATCTATAATTAAGTTGCTTAGAGGTTTACCCTCATATTTTTAAACTTTGAGCCTCAGCGCTCCAGGGAAGTAGCTTAGTTGTTACTTCCTTTTTATTTTCTAAATAAAACTCTTGAAATACTGAGGCTTTTTCAAATCCCATATAAGCACCATATCCGCCTTGTTTCTTATTCTGGTACAATTTACCATCTAACTGCTTAAAATCGAAAACAAGGGGGGTCTCGTAGCCCCTCGCATGGTATAAACTCAAAACCTTTTCTAATTGCTTGCCTGCTGATGGAAAAAGGAGTAAAACCATGAAGATTACAGAATACAAAAAGAAAGATGGATCAGTAATTTACCATTCCAGCGTTTATCTTGGCATCGATACCGTAACGGGTAAGAAAGTCAAGACAACTATTTCAGACAGAACCAAGAACAGCCTCAAAAGCAAGGCTATCCAAGCCAAGGTAGAGTTTGAAAAAAACGGCTCAACAGTCACAAAAGCCATTAACGTTACCACCTATCAGGAATTGACGGAACTCTGGCTAGAAAATTATTGCCATACAGTCAAACATAGCACTCTTATAGGGGCAAAAAACAACATAAAAAAGTATCTCCTACCAGCCTTTGGAGACTACAAACTAGATAAACTAACACCCCCAATCATCCAGCACCAGGTAAACCAGTGGGCAATAGATTACAATCAACTAGGAAAAGGTTATCAGCAATATAATCAACTCCATGCCTTAAATAAACGCATATTATCCTATGCCGTTTCCTTGCAAGTCATTGCTTCAAATCCAGCTAGTGATATCATCGTCCCACGTCGCAAACCCAAAGAAGGGCAAAAACTGAAATATCTGGATGACGACAATTTGAAAAAATTCTTAGATTATCTGGATCAGTTGCCAAACACTTATAAAAATTTCTCCGATACGGTGTTATATAAGACACTTCTAGCGACTGGTTTGCGTATTCGTGAGTGTTTAGCCTTGAAATGGTCTGATATTGACTTACAAAACGGTAGCATTTCAGTTACCAAGACTTTAAACACCCTCAAGGAAATCACTAGCCCTAAAAGTAAAAGTAGCATTAGAGAAATAGCACTGGATACCAAAACGGTACTCATGCTTCGGCTCTATAAAGCAAGACAATCCCAAATAGGTAGGGAAATAGGGGTAACTTTTGAAAAAGTGTTCTCTGATACCTTTGACAATTATAGAGAAGCGGGAGCGCTCAGATTCAGACTAGAAAAGCATTTAAAACTGGCTGGATGTCCTCGTTTGAGTTTCCACGCTTTCCGACACACCCACGCTAGTCTATTGCTCAATGCAGGACTTCCTTACAAAGAAATCCAAACACGGCTTGGCCATTCTAAAATTTCAATGACTATGGACATCTATAGCCACCTATCCAAAGACAATAAGAAAAAGGCGACTTCCTTTTATGAAAAAGCCATTGAGAATTTACAAAGTTCCTAAAAAGTTCTTAAAATTCATCATTAAGGGACAAAAAACGGCTATATCAAGGGGTTTCAGCTTTTTCTCACATTTTGAGTTATAATAGAACTATGAAAATCACAAAACTTGAAAAGAAAAAAAGACTCTATCTGATGGAGCTTGATAATGACGACAAATGCTGCATTACTGAAGATACTATTGTTCGTTTTATGTTATCAAGAGATAAGGTGATAAGCGAAGAAGAATTGAAAGATATTCAGGACTTTGCCCAATTTTCTTACGGTAAGAATCTAGCTCTCTACCACTTATCCTTTAAAGCACGCACTGAAAAAGAAGTCAGAGAATATCTGAAAAAATACGATATTGATGAAAACATCGTTTCTCAAGTCATTATTAATCTTAAAGAAGATAAGTGGATTAATGATGCTCAGTACGCTTATGCTATCATCAATGCCAATCAACTTTCAGGAGACAAGGGACCTTATGTATTGATTCAGAAACTAACACAAAAAGGGGTTCCAAAATCTACTATAGAAGAGAACTTGAAAAAATTTGATTTTTCTGAAGTTGCTCAACGTGTAGCTAATAAACTATTGAAAAAATATGAAGGAAAACTTCCAGCTCGTGCCTTGCAAGATAAGATTATCCAGAATATGACCAACAAGGGTTTTTCCTATTCTGATGCTAAAAGTGCCTTTGACCAGTTGGATAGTCAAGTTGACCAAGAAACGACTCAGGAACTCATCTTCAAGGAACTTGATAAGCAATATGCTAAGTATGCCCGAAAATATGAAGGATACGAACTTAAACAGCGTTTAACTCAAGTTTTAGCACGAAAAGGCTATGATTTTTCGGATATAGCAAGCGCTCTCAGAGAATATCTTTAATATTTTCATGTAAAATTCACAGATTTTAGGTAATTTTATGGTACAATAGTAAACGATAAACTTATAAATTGTAGAAAGTTGGTTAGTTATGAAGCTTCCAAAAGAAGGCGACTTTATTACAATTCAAAGTTATAAGCATGATGGGAGTCTCCACCGAACTTGGCGGGACACCATGGTACTAAAAACAACAGAAAACGCCATTATTGGTGTCAACGATCATACACTGGTTACCGAAAGTGATGGTCGTCGTTGGGTCACTCGAGAACCGGCTATTGTTTACTTTCACAAGAAATATTGGTTTAATATCATTGCCATGATTCGCGATAATGGAATTTCCTACTATTGCAATATGGCTAGCCCCTACTATCTGGATGAAGAAGCACTGAAGTATATTGATTACGATTTGGATGTTAAAATTTTTACAGATGGGGAAAAACGTCTCTTGGACGTTGAGGAGTATGAGCGTCACAAACGCAAAATGAATTATTCTGATGACTTGGACTATATTTTAAAAGAACATGTCAAAATTCTTGTTGATTGGATTAATAATGGACGTGGTCCTTTCTCAGAAGCCTATGTAAACATTTGGTACAAGCGCTATGTAGAACTAAAGAATCGGTAAAGTTGTCAAAGGTCAGGAACAAAATCCTGACCTTATTTTTTGGTAGTGTAAAATAAATTGTGTAAACACAAAAATGAATAAATCGATTATAGCAGAGTTACAACACATTACTAGAAAGTGATTTATGCAGAATTCGTAAAATATATAAAACAAATAGATATACTGTTATTTTTTAATGTCTTTATTCCTTGTAAGTTTACAACAAACTTATATCATTTCATACAAAAAATACGAAAATGATTAGTATAAAAAATACAGGTCAACTTCGTATCAAATAATTTATTTTTTGTATTTCCACATAGCATCAATCATTTAGTACAATATTTTAAAAACAATATCTCAACAGAGAAAATGCTATTTAATCTACCAACTCATTTAATCGTTTTTGAAAATATAAAGCAATACTTTTAGATTCAATAAACTCAAAATATTTTATGACATTGTCCATTTGTTTAATTCCAGATTCTTTAGATTCAGTCAGATATATTTTATATCCTTCTACAAATTTGAATGTAGATTTTTCAAAAACTTTTGTGTCATCTTTTAATAATTTCTTTAATTTCATTTCAAAGTAGTCTGCATATATTAGATGTGAATTTTCAAGGCAACAGAACCAAAAATTTAAACAAGCTGACACAACTAAATTTCTATTCTTACCGATTTTTTCGTAATAATGTGTACGCTCTAGTATTTCTTTTCCGACCATGTAAATATAATCTATTTCAAAAAGATGATATAAATTACCAATCAATGTTATCTCATAAGACTCCCATCGTTCCTTCTGGAATAAATAGTCATATACTAAATTTAGATCTTCTCTACTAACTACATAATTACAATCTATCTGATTTAATAATCCCTGAACCATAATTGTATTTATTTTATGAGTTTTTTCCCCACTCTTCTCAAAAAGTTTTTGTTGCTCATTTTTTATTTCCTCCAATCCTTTAGTATTCAAACTATAAAAATTTGGAGATAAGTTAACCAAAAAATCATCAAGTTCCGATCTTTTATAATGTTCTAAGTAATTACAAAAATTCTCTATCGAAACATTGATATTTGATAATAATTTAAAGAACGTTGAAAGAGAAATTTCATTTTCTCCTCTTTCAAATCTAGAAAGTTGAGATTTTGATATAGAATCAGCTGCAGCATACTCTAAAGAATATCCGTTTAATTTTCTAAAATATCGAAAAGCTTCTCCATAATTTTTCACAATTTCGTTCCCTTAACTTTCTTTTCGAGCGATAAACATACCATATTCTTTAGGAATGATCAACATACCATTATTAAACTCACTTTCCAATCTTTTACGTATTATTTCCTCTTCTAGTGAACCTCCTTTAAACGATTGGATGTATTTAAATAGGTCATCTATACTAGTTACCTGTAACTCATCATCATAGAGTAATGTATCGACAGAGTTAAAATACCTACTCAGGTACCTTTTACCATTTTGTAAAGTAAACGTTTTATTTTCTAAATCTTGATTAACCTCATCTTTAAATAAATTTGCCAAATAATTTACAACTCCATTTTCACCAAATGTAGCACAGTAAAAAATTCCTCCGGTTTTTAAGACCCTATTTACCTCAGAGAGAGCTTTAGGAATATCATTCACATGATGTAAAAGCATATTAGCAATAACAATATCAAACGTTTCATTCTCAAAAGAAATCTTTTGAATATCCATTATCTCATAGTTGACATTGTCTCTATTTCCAATCACTGAATTCGTTGATTTTACCATATCTTTAGAAAAATCTGTAACAACCAACTGCTTCATTTTATCTATAGAATCACTATTACTTTTCCACAGTTCTCCTGTACCACATCCCAATTCTAGAACCTTTACTTCATCAGTGATTTGGTAGTTAGAAAATATCCAATTATTAAATCCCAATTTATTTTTTGAATACTTCTTATGCAATTCTACTCGAATATCAAGATTATCATGACTTTTATATTGTTCAATTACTTTATCAATCATTTTAAATGACCTCCACTCTATAATTTGACATTATATCACAAGAATAAAGATAGTGTTAAATAAGTTGTATAAATGCAAAAAAGGAATATTCCGTTATAGCAGAGTTGTAACACATTTCTATAAAGAAATTTATTCCTACGACTCAGTTTAGCATGCTTAACTTCCTAACTCAAAAACAAAGCACCGATTAATTTATCCGTTCTTCTTTTGAAACAGATTTGAACTGATAATTGCTCGTTTTAATTTAAAAAGCTCTTTTGAGCAAAACTTAATTTTTTTAAGAGTCCAAGGCTTGTTGAAGACTCACAAGCCTTGGACTAGAAATTCAAAGATTGGTCCAGCAATTTCTGTCTATCGCTTTTCTACTAGCAAAAAACCTACCTTGAGGCAAGTTTTCATTTATATATCTAATTTTGTAACTGTAAATTTGATATGGGAATAGTCTTTTTCAACGTCCTTATCCAGTAAGAAAGCCGTGGCGTCCTTCTTAACCTGAACCAAATCAATATTCTGAGCCTGGGCTGCATAGACGCATCCACAATAACATTGACGGTAGATGTCATACTCTTCACACATCTCTACTGAACGTTTGTAGCCTTGATTTTTCTTGAAATCACTGGGAAGATAGTGGGTGGTATAAATTTTTTGCACATCGATTCCGATGCTGTTAATGGTTTGAGAATTCTTATGAGGACTGATGGTCAAGGCTGAGCCAAAATAGTCAAAACCTAAATCCATAGCCACTTGCGCTGTTTTATCCAGGCGGTAGTCAAAGCAAACCTTACAACGGTCGCCACCTTCTGGCTCCTCCTCTAGTCCCCTAACTAGTTTTCGGTATTCATTGGGTTCGTAGGGAGCTTCTAGGTACTGAACCGTATTTCCTGTCCGCTCATTAAAATCACTAACAAATTTCTTGGTGACATAGGCCCGCTTATGGTATTCTGCCTTAGGATGGATATTAGAATTGGCAAAATAGATGGTCACATCTGCATACTTGGTCAAATATTCGAGGGTATAGGTACTGCAAGGGGCACAGCAAACATGCATGAGAATGGTTGGCCGTTGCTCATTTTTCTCCCATACTTGTACCATCTTCTGCATGACACGGTCATAATTAATCTTCTGATTAGGGTTCATCTTGCTCAGAATTTCTTCTACATCGATCATGTTCTTCTCCTTTTTCTAGTCTTATTTTATCATATAAGTTAGGAGAGCTCAAATCTATTTAAAATAGAAAACCATAAAAGGAGGGAATACGCATCCCTCCTTTTGTATTTTTTATAAGTTGCTTTTACATCATGCCGCCCATCATGCTTGGATCCATTGCTGGAGCTGGAGCTGCTGGTTCTGGTTTATTAGCTACGACTGCTTCTGTTGTCAAAATCAAGCTGGCTACAGATGCTGCGTTTTGTAGGGCTGAACGACTCACTTTAACTGGGTCGATAATCCCTTGATCAATCATGTTGACCCACTCGCCAGTTGCTGCATTGAAACCTGTACCAAGCTCAGCATTTTTCAAACGATCGATAACGATTGAACCTTCAAATCCTGCATTGTGGGCAATTTGACGGACTGGTTCTTCCAAAGCACGGAGAACAATATTGCGGCCTGTTGCTTCGTCTCCTGTCAATTCCAAATTAGCCACGGCTGGGATAACATTTACAAGGGCTGTTCCACCACCTGCAACGATACCTTCTTCAACAGCTGCACGAGTAGCATTGAGGGCATCTTCGATGCGGAGTTTCATTTCTTTCAACTCAGTTTCAGTTGCAGCTCCGACCTTGATGACTGCTACACCACCTGACAATTTCGCCAAGCGTTCTTGCAATTTTTCACGGTCAAATTCAGAAGTTGTAGTTTCGATTTGAGACTTGATAACTGCAACACGGTGAGAAATCGCTTCAGGATTTCCAGCACCTTCTACAATAACAGTGCTATCTTTGTCCACAGTTACTCTCGCTGCTTGACCAAGTGCTTCAATTGTAGCATCTTTCAACTCAAGACCTAGGTCTTCTGTGATAACTGTTCCGCCTGTTAAAATGGCGATATCTTCAAGCATGGCTTTGCGACGGTCACCAAAACCAGGTGCCTTAACTGCTACTACGTTGAAGGTTCCACGAATCTTGTTCAAAACAAGAGTTGGAAGAGCCTCACCATCTACATCATCCGCAATAATCAAGAGTGGACGATTGCTTTGGAGAATGCTTTCTAGAAGTGGCAAGATTTCTTGGATATTTGAAATCTTCTTATCAGTAATTAAAATATATGGATTTTCAAGGTCAGCCACCATTTTTTCGCTATCTGTCACCATGTACTGTGAAAGGTAACCACGGTCAAACTGCATACCTTCTACAACTTCAAGTTCTGTTTCCATACCACGTGACTCTTCTATAGTGATGACTCCGTCTTTGCCAACTTTTTCCATGGCTTCAGAGATGTATTCACCTACTTTTTCGGAACGAGAAGATACGGCTGCAACCTGAGCGATAGCTTCTTTGTTGGCAACAGGAATGGCGTTGTTTTTCAAGGCTTCAACTGCTGCAGCAACTGCTGTTTCAATCCCACGACGAATTCCGATTGGATTTGCACCTGCTGTGACGTTTTTGATTCCTTCACGGACAATTGCTTGGGTCAATACAGTTGCAGTTGTTGTTCCGTCACCAGCGATATCATTGGTTTTTGAAGCTACTTCTGATACCAATTTGGCACCCATATTTTCAAAATGGTCTTCCAATTCGATTTCTTTGGCAATGGTCACACCGTCATTGGTAATCAAGGGTGAGCCAAATGATTTTTCCAACACAACGTTACGACCTTTTGGTCCCAAGGTTACTTTAACAGTATCTGCAAGGATATCGACACCACGAACCATAGCTGAACGGGCATCTGATGAAAATTTAATTTCTTTTGACATACTTACTTTCTCCTTCTATTCTTCAATGATAGCCAAGATGTTAGCTTCGCCAACGATGATGTACTTTTCATCGCCGTCTTTGACATCAAGACCTGCGTGGGCTTCAACTAAGACACGATCTCCAGGCTTAACACTTGGAGCTACCAAGTCACCGTTCAAGGTACGAACACCTTGTCCAGTAGCCACTACTGTAGCTGTTTTCGTTTCTTCTTGGGCTGATTTTGCGAGGACAAAGCCTCCAACAGTTTGTTCTTTTTCTTCAATTTTCAAGACCACACGGTCTCCTAATGGTTTCAACATCTGCTTTCCTCCATGATGAGATAGATATTATTAGCACTCTTTATACCTGAGTGCTAATTCATAGTTCTATTGTATCACTTGGTCAGAAATAGTCAAGAAAAAAGTCTGACTTTCTCAAGATAAAAAGCCTGAGACCAACTCAGACTTTTTAATGCTTAAAATGGCAATTCTTCCTCTTCCAAAACCAAATCCGCCAAATCTTGTCCTGCATTATTTTCACGCATGGCACGTTGAGCACGACTTTCCAAGAGTTGGAATCCAGTAACAAGTACTTCGGTCACGTAGTTCATCTGACCATTTTTCTCAAAACGACGGGTACGTAATTCTCCATCCACTGAAATAAGACTACCTTTGGTTGCGTAGCTTGCCAAGCTTTCTGCTAGTCTGCCCCATAGGACCATATTAACAAAATCAACTTCGCGCTCCCCATTTTGGTCTTTGTAACGACGATTTACAGCGATAGTTGCTCGCGCTACTGACTTGTCATTGTTGGTTTTGTGCAATTCTGGTGTAGACGTCAAGCGTCCGATTAAGATAACTTTATTATACATATTTTCTTCCTCCTACTTATCTATTCGTAAGAAATCAAAAAAAAGTTACAGAAATTTGTAACTTTCGAGGAATTTTTTAGTTTTTATGAACCATGAAACCTGTCGCCTGTTGATTAGCCATAATGGTCATATCTGTAATTTGCACACGACGAGGTTGACTAGTCACATAGACCACTGTATCTGCAATATCCTGAGCTTGCAAGGCTTCGATTCCTTGGTAAACGGACGCAGCCCGCTCTTTATCACCGTGAAAACGCACTGTAGAAAAATCTGTTTCGACAATTCCAGGCTGAATGGTTGTCACCTTGATATCCGTTGCGATGGTATCAATTCGCAGTCCATCTGAAAAGGTCTTAACTGCTGCCTTGGTAGCTGAATAAACTGCTGCACCTGCATAGGCATAAATTCCTGCGGTTGAGCCCATATTAATGATATGTCCTTGATTTGCTTTTACCATTGCTGGCAAAAAACAGCGAGTAACTGCCATCAAACCTTTGACATTGGTATCCAACATGGTCAACATATCCAACTCTTCATAGTCCTGATAGGGTGCTAAACCTAGAGCCAGTCCGGCGTTGTTGACTAAGATATCAATCCGCCCTATCGTTTCTAGAATGTCAGAGCAAACAGTCTTTACCATAGCCATATCCGTCACATCCAGTGGAAAGGTCCAGACGGTTTGATTTGGAAAAGTTTCTGCAAACTCCGACTTAAGGGTTTCTAACCTGTCTGTCCGTCGTCCAGTTAGAACGACATTCTCACCCTGCTCCAGATAAGCACGCGCAATTGCTTCACCGATTCCTGATGTCGCTCCTGTAATCACAACATTTTTTGCCATCTTATTTCCTTCTATCTGGTCTATCAGATATTAACAACTTCTTAGGCAGTCCAGTGTTTAGCTGGATCAAATGGAGTTCCAACAACTTGGTCTTCTGATAATTCAATAATACCACGTTTTTGCGGAGCATTTGGCAGATGCAATTCACGAGGACTACACATCATGCCAAAACTCTTTTCACCACGAAGCTCACCTGGGAAAATGAGATTGCCTTTGGGCATCATTGCTCCAGGAAGGGCTACAATGGTTTTCAGACCGACACGCGCATTGGGAGCTCCTGCAACGATTTGTACCGTCTTATCACTTGCGACTGCAACTTGGCAGATGTTGAGGTGGTCACTATCTGAATGGGCTGCAATCTCGACAATCTCACCAACAACAAACTTAGGTTCCTTGTCATTGACAATTTCTTCTGTAAAACCTTCCGTTTGTAATTCTTGGTTCAAACGAGCGACTTGCTCATCTGTCAAAAAGACTTGACCGCGCTCTGCAATTTCAAACAAACTTGAAACTTCGAAAATATTCCACGCCACTGTTTCCCCATTATCTTTGAGGAAAACACGAGCTACCTTGCCTTTGCGCTCCACATCCAGTTTGGCATCTCCGCTATTTTTCGCGATGACCATAAGGACATCACCGACATGTTCTTTGTTATATGTAAAAATCATTGTTTCCTTTTTCTCCTATTTCAGTCCTGCTAAAAAGTCGTTAATTTGTTGCTTGCTTTTACGGTCGCGGTTAACAAAACGGCCAATTTCCTTGTCCTTTTCTAGAACAACAAGGCTAGGGATCCCGTAAACATCCCAGAGTTTGGCCAAATCCATATACTGGTCTCGGTCCACTCGAATAAAGTTGAACTCTGGATTGGTCTCCTCAATTTCTGGTAAGGCAGGATAGATATAACGACAATCGCCACACCAGTCCGCCACAAAAAGAAAGACCTTCTTGCCATCTTTTTCCACTAAAGATGCTAGTTCTTCTAAACTTGCTGGTTGTATCATAGGACTTCCTCCTCATAGACTAGGTCTTCATTTTCATAGACAAAGGTATAATGACGGCCATCCTCAAAAATGACGCCACCAACCAAGCTCTCTAGACTGCTTTCATAGTCCTGAACATAGAGTGTCGCAATTTCCCCCATGTCTGAAAAATGGTCTCGTACAATCGCTGTCAACTCTTCCTGAGTCTTCATGAGCTTACGGTCATCTGCAACTTTTTTCGTAGCAAGGGCAAGGCTTCCAATACCTAGCAGAGCCAAGCCTGCCATCCACATTTTTTTAGCTTTCATACCATTCATTTTAACACAAAAAAGGCTTTAGGACAAATGAGGAAGCAGCAGAAAAGCAAGTAAAAAGCCCCTTTCCTTTAAGGAAAAGGACTTCTTATACTCAATGAAAATCAAAGAGCAAACTAGGAAGCTAGCCACAGGTTGCTCAAAGCACTGCTTTGAGGTTGTAGATAGAACTGACGAAGTCAGCTCAAAACACTGTTTTGAGGTTGTGGATGAAGCTGACGTGGTTTGAAGAGATTTTCGAAGAGTATTATTCTTATTGCCAGGCGCCTGAGTTACCAACGTAGTAACCATCAGGGGTGTAGGTATTGCGAAGCATCTTACCTGATGAAGCCAGATAATACCACTGGCCATTATCTTTGACCCAATCATTCGCTAGCATGGCACCAGAAGAACTTACATAATACCATTCTCCCTTATCATAAACCCAAGTGCTTGCTTTCATGGCTCCTGAAGTTGATAAATAGTACCACTTGCCTTGGTCGTAAAGCCAGTCACTCGCAATCATGGCTCCTGATGATTTAAAGGCATACCAGTTGCTACCTTGATAAAGCCAAGTTTGATTGAACATGACTCCTTTATCATTCATAAAGTACCAAGTTCCCTTGTCATAAACCCAATCCTTCTGCACTAATTGACCTTGTTTTTGATAGTACCAGTTTTGGTTTGATTTTAGCCAACTTTCTGCTTTTACAATCGGATAAAGTTCTTTGAAAGATCCTCCATCATCATATTTGTGACTGATAGATTTTGGTTTTTCTAGTTTCAACTCGCCATTGTCATAGTCTGCCCAAGCAAAGACTTTTTGACCATTGACAGTCTCTGGTAAGGTAGCAGTGTAAGTCTTGGTTTGATAATCCCATTTAGCATCAAGGTAAGTGTATTGATCATTTGATTCTTCAATACGATAGTAACCTCTCTTTCCACTATCATTATGAATATCATCCACAACTTTCGTTGACCAGGTCTTTACTTCATTTCCGCTCTTAGCTTCTACCTTGATATCTCCTCTATAGCCATATGGAACATAGAAATTCAGGTAACGCCCCTCTACGCCCATCATAGACTTGTCCTTTTCTTGACCTAGGAAATTGACAGTTTGATCTTGACCATTGAGACTAACCGTCCACTCGATTTTCTCGGTTTTTGGCAAATCCAAGACTTTTATATCCACTTCATGACCATTGTTAAACCGAAGAATCTTGCCATCTTGATACTGCACTCCACACTTAACACCCCATTCTTCTTTAAGCTCAAATGCCTGCCCTGAATGTGGAAAAGCCAGTAAAGCTAGACCAGCTAGAGACAAACCAAATAATGTGATTTTTTTCATTGTAGATCCTCCTTAGGTGTTGTTATGTTAATTATATCACTATATTTTTATTTTGCAAATCTTATCCTAAATATGCAAGCAAAAAACCTCTGAGATTGGTCTCAAAGGTTCTGATTTTACTAATTGCTGTTCTCAACTGCTGCAGTGACAAAGGCAGTGTAGAGTTCTTCTGGACGGTTTGGACGGCTTGATAGTTCAGGGTGATACTGACATGCTACAAAGAATTTATTTTCAGGAATTTCCACAATTTCGACCAAACGATTATCTGGAGAAACTCCTGAGAAGACAAAGCCTGCTGCCTCAAACTGCTCACGGAAGGCGTTGTTAAACTCATAACGGTGACGGTGACGGCGTTGCACCACTTCTTGATTGTGATAAGCAGCCGCTGCCTTTGAGCCACGTTTCAACTTAGACGGATAAAGCCCCAAGCGAAGGGTTCCCCCCATATCCTCAACATCAATCTGATCACGCATGATATCAATGATAGGGTATTTTGTTTCTGGTGCAAGCTCTGCAGAATTGGCACCTTCAAGACCCAAAACGTGACGAGCAAATTCGATACATGTCAACTGCATTCCCAAGCAGACACCTAACATTGGAACATCATTTTCACGCGCATAGCGAATAGCTTGGATTTTCCCTTCAGTACCACGTTGACCAAAACCACCTGGTACGATGATTCCGTCCGCATCAGACAAAAGCTCTGCCACATTCTCTGCTGTCACATCATTGGCATTGACCCAATTGATTTTAACTTCTGCGTCGTTGGCATAACCAGAGTGTTTCAAGGCTTCGACCACTGAGATATAAGCATCTTGCAACTCAACATACTTACCGACAAGGGAAATTTTAACTTGTTTCTTGAGGTTCATGACCTTATCCACCATGGCTGACCACTCCGTCATATCCGCTGCTGGTGCGTCTAATTTCAAATGGTCACAAACAATTTGGTCCATACCTTGTGCCTGCAAGTTCAATGGAATTTGGTAAAGATGTTCGACATCCAACGACTCGATAACGGCTTCTGGTGCCACATCACAGAACTGGGCCAGTTTGTTTTTAATCCCTTGACCAGCTGGCTGCTCTGTACGAATCACCAACATATTTGGCTGAATTCCCAAACCACGTAATTCTTTGACAGAGTGTTGAGTTGGTTTGGTTTTCATTTCACCAGCGGCCTTGAGATATGGCAGCAAGGTTGTATGGATATACATGACATTATCCGCACCCACATCTGCCTTCATCTGACGAAGGGCCTCTAGGAATGGCAAGGACTCGATATCTCCTACTGTTCCACCAACCTCTGTGATAATGACATCAGAGTCGGTCGTTACAGCGGCACGCTTGATTTTCTCTTTCAAAGCATCTGTGATATGAGGAATGACTTGAACAGTTGCCCCAAGGTATTCTCCACGGCGTTCCTTACGCAGAACTTCACTGTAGATTTTACCAGTTGTCACGTTGGAATATTTGTTAAGATTGATATCGATGAAACGTTCATAGTGACCCAAGTCCAAATCAGTCTCAGCCCCATCATCTGTCACAAAAACTTCCCCGTGCTGGTAAGGACTCATAGTTCCCGGATCAATATTGATATAAGGGTCAAACTTTTGAATGGTTACTTTGAGATCACGATTTTTCAAGAGACGGCCCAGACTCGCTGCTACAATCCCTTTCCCAATAGACGATACCACACCACCAGTTACAAAAATATATTTCGTAGACATAGATTCCTCTTTCTAAAATGCTCAAGGTCTTGTCAACTACGAGGGGACATAGAAAACAAGACCCTACTAATAAGAATAATCTGGAACGACTGCACCAGATTCACAACCAAAATACAAGAAGATAACTTCTTAAAAAACAAAAATAGCTCCCTAAGAACTAGGGAGCCCCGACCTCTAAAAGAGGTGCCCGAACAATATGATACCTAAAAATAGGATAATTGTCAATAGCTAACTTTTATTCCTCGACGTTTTCAGCATCATCGTCTGAAAACTCGTCGTCTTCTTCGTTGAGATCCACGTCTTCACCCAAATCATCAGGAGCAATTTCGTTGATTTCTGCATCATAAGCTTCCACTTCATTTTTCTCATCATCTGGATTTTCATCATCGTATGAAAGAGCAGGATCTGCTTCGTATGCATCTTCGTCTTCTGGGTCATCTGCATTGTAGTCAATAGCATCTGAATCGCCATCCATGAAGGCATTGACACGTTTTTTCTTAGCTTTTGGTGCTACTTCATCGTCGTCATTTTCTTCAAGAGCGATGATTTCTTCATCGATTTCGTCCACACCATACCATGAACGAAGCCCCCATTTGTTGTCTCCAAGTGAGATGAAGCTACCGTCAAAGTTCAACTCTGTGTAGAACAAAGGCAAGGCTTCGCGGATATCGCTGTTTGATGTTCCAAGGTAGTTTTGAATTTCGTTTACAAGATCGCTAAAATGCATCTCGTGATCGCGACCACGAAGTTCCAAGATAGCACGCGCTACCTCAATCATAGATAGTTCACTTTTTTCTTGCCCAGCAAATACTTCTAATTCCAAAGCGTTTCTCCTCATTTATACTACTATCGCCAGAGCGAACAGACTCTGACCTCATTTTATCATTTACTCTTTATTTTACGATAATTTTGCAGAATAGTCAAAGGTTAAAATAGATCTGTCTATGATTTATTAAGAGAATGTGACAAAAAGTTTTAACTTTAGAAACTCTTTTCTATAAATTCTTAAGTTAGATAAAAAAAGAATAAGGTAGAACTCTCATTTCAGAAAAATAGTTCTATATACTTTTTATATTTAAGGTGAGTGCTTTCCCCCAGCCTCTTTCATTATACCGCCTCTAGAAGATAAACATTTTATTTAAAGAACAGATTGAATGCTGCATTGAAAAAAACTAAACTTTCAAGATGCCTTTAGATCGTTTATAAAATAAACTGATACCTTCTATCATATGTTGCTTCTTTTCTAAAAGTATTGCTCAATTTATTATATGTAACAACTATATTGTTCTATTATCCAAACGATTAAGGAATCGCTCCTTTGCTTGCTCAGTGTAATTACTAATATTATCTTTAAAGTATTTTTTAGCTTCCTCTATACTTTGAATTTTACTTATCAATAACGAATTCATGTAAATATAATTATTGTAATATTTCGACTTTAGATCAGAATTTTCAAAACGACTAATTATAGATTTCATCATTTCTATATCACCAAACTTTTCAGCGATATCAAATTTTATAAAAGTTGCGTATTGAATATCAGGATTAATGTGTATAGCTTCATCGATACTTTCAATAGCAGAATCATAATCATTTCCAATAAATGCAAAATATTGCGCTTGAAGTCTTGGAGTCATTTCTTCAGAAACTTTATTTTTTATTAGTTTCATACTGTCAATCAATTCTAGCAAAATTTTATTTTTGTTTGGTTCGTCAGATTTAATTAAACATGTAAAATATGCTTGAATATGATACGGATTATTTTTGTAATTCTCATAGTTTAACCTAGCAAGTTCCAATGCAGATGGAAAGTCTTGCATTGCTATTAATACTTGAACTTTCTCTCTTTTGGCCTTTGAAAAGTTACTCCTCTTAATCAAACTTGAATTTAATCTCTCTAATGCCTTATCGTATTTTCCAATCTGTCTATAATAGAAACCATAAAGAAAATCATGATCTGGACCATCAATGTTATGGACCTCCTCATTAAATCTTAACTTGCTATCTTCAATATTTTGTTTAGATAACTTAGCCAATGCTAAACATAAAAGATAGCGAATTTCAAAAATCATTCGATCGTCATAATTATCAATTCTTTGCAAAGCTTTATCTGCAAAAAATACAACTTCTTTATATCTACCTGAATAATAAAGTTCATTCATAGTTTTTAAATAAATTGATGGAAAAATATACTTTTCATCAATATTCAAATTACTTTTTAATGATATTTTTAAATTAAAAAGGAGCTCAGGAACATTATAATTCTCGTTTTCATCTATTTTAGAAATAAATTCTTGCACACTATCTAAAATTAGTTGTCTATGCTTCGAATTAATTTTATAATCACTTCGAATCATATAATCTTTAATCGAATCGTTTACTCTCACATATTCTTGAAACGTCCCTACAGTCTCGCAAATTCCTTGCAATAAAAACGTATCTAAATAGTTCTGATAATCCTCTTTTTTTCTATTATCTCTTGCAATAATAGAAAATAGATAGTTTATACCAATTGAATCAAACTGACATAACAAAGCTAAAAATTCTAATTGTTTTTTATTATCATGAAAATCTTCAAGTAATAATTCTGCTTTTTGAGTATTAAATCTTATAATTGAATGAGACTCTCTTTTAAATTTATCCCATCCAATTGTTTTTAATTTATGAACTGCATAATAAACTTGTTCTGGTAGACCCGAAAGTAAATTACTAGTAAAACTTAATTTCTCTCTATCCAATATTAAGTCACATATTTTTGAATATCTATTCAGCAATCCGTTTCTCTCTTGAGGTTCTAATTCAGGAATTTTAATAGCAAATATTTTATGAAAATTATAATCGCCAGTCCTAGAGAAATATCTAAACTTACTAGCAATCAAAAATATCAACTTATCTTTTACATCTTCAGAATCTACTACATCATAAAACCAGTCAACAATTTCTCCTCTTTGATTGATTATACAACCACTATCTTTAATCAATATAAAATATCCTTCTTCTTGTAGCTTGCTAATAATCTTTACTAAAGCAATCTTCTTTTCTATAAAAGACAATTCATTTATTTCTGATATTTTAATCTCCAATTCTTCATCTTCAAAAAAACCTAAATCAATTAATTTAAGAATAAAATCTTCAATACTTTCGTTTCTTTCCATTGCCAACTCTGAAAAAGGGTATGTAGGTTTAACTAAATTTGTTTTTATCAAACTCTTTTTCAAAAAGGTTCTCCTACCTACACCTTCCAAACCAGAAGCAAACAACGCAACGGGTTTTGGCAAATTAAAATCATCAATTCTTCTTTCAATGTCATCCAGAAATGAATTTCTACCTACAAATAAATCTTGTCTATCTTTAATTGCATTATGTTTTTGTCTACTTATCTCAATATAACGCTCCAATATTATATCAACAATTTTCTTATTACTTTTAATCATCTGTATGTTATACTGATTTCTTAACCACTTAGGAATACGTTCATCATCATATTTAATTTTATCTGCAACGATAATAGGACAAATTTGATAATATCTATCTTTTGCAATTCGACTCTCAGCAATTCTTAATTCTTGATGAACCCATTGTGAATCTAAAGCATCATTCGAAAAAAATATAACAAATAAGTCTGAAATATCTAAATTATAAATTATTTCACTTTCTGTATTTCTACCTTCTTGAAAATTAAAACAATCCATCACGACACTCTCTTCTCCAAGAGAAGTTACTAATTTGGAATAAATCTTTTTCACTTGTTCTTTATTTGCACTACTATGTGATAAAAATATTTTCGGCATTGTTTAACTCCTATATTGAATATAATTATATAATTCATTATACCAAAAACCCCAGCAAATTGCCGAGGTTTATAGTTTATTTCACCAACTTCTTCATCTCATCAATACGTGCTACGGTCGCGTCGTATTTGGCTTGGTAGTCGGCTTGTTTGTCGCGTTCTTTTTGGACGACTTCTGGTTTGGCGTTGGCTACGAAGCGTTCGTTAGAGAGCTTCTTACCTACCATGTCCAGTTCTTTTTGCCATTTAGCGAGTTCCTTGTCGAGACGAGCAAGTTCTTCTTCGACATTGAGAAGGTCTGCCAGTGGCAGGTAGATTTCTGCTCCTGTGATGACACTTGACATAGCCAGTTCAGGTGCAGAGATGGTTGATGCAATTTCCAAGTGTTCTGGATTTGTAAAGCGTTTGATGTAGTTGACATTGCTGTTAAAGAAGTCTTCCAAGTCACTATCGCTTGTCTTAACAAGGATGGTAATAGGTTTGCTTGGTGCTACGTTTACTTCTGCACGCGCATTACGAACGGCACGGATCAAGTCTTTGAGGCTTTCTACACCAGTGTGAGCCGCAAGGTCTTCAAAGGCTGAGTTGACAGTTGGGTATTCTGCTGTCACGATAGAGCCTTCTGAAATTTGTCCAAAGATTTCCTCTGTCACGAATGGCATGATTGGGTGGAGGAGACGAAGGATCTTGTCCAGAGTGTAAAGGAGAACAGAACGTGTGATGACTTTCTCTTCTTCGTTATCGCTATAAAGGACTTCCTTAGTCAACTCAACGTACCAGTCCGCAAACTCGTCCCAGATGAAGTTGTAGAGGATGTGTCCAGCAACACCAAATTCAAACTTGTCAAAGTTTTCAGTGACTTTGCCGATCGTTTCATTGAGGTTGTGGAGAATCCAGCAGTCTGTGACATTTCCAGCTTCCTTGTTGACAACTTTTTCCACATTGGCAGTTGCTTGCTCAAGGGTCAAGCCTTCATTGTTCATGAGGATGTAGCGAGAGATGTTCCAGATCTTGTTAATGAAGTTCCATGAAGCATCCATTTTCTCGTAAGAGAAGCGCACATCTTGTCCTGGTGCAGAACCGTTTGAAAGGAACCAACGAAGGCTATCTGTTCCGTACTTATCAATAACATCCATTGGATCAATCCCGTTACCGAGTGACTTAGACATCTTGCGTCCTTGCTCGTCACGGATAAGACCGTGGATAAGGACGTTTTGGAACGGCTGACGACCAGTGAATTCCAAGGATTGGAAGATCATACGAGATACCCAGAAAAAGATGATGTCGTAACCTGTTACCAAGGTTGAAGTTGGGAAGTAACGCTTGAAGTCTTCTGAGTCGACATCAGGCCAGCCCATGGTTGAGAATGGCCAAAGAGCAGAACTGAACCACGTATCCAAGACGTCTTCGTCCTGAGTCCAACCGTCACCTTCTGGAACTTCTTCACCGACGTACATTTCACCTTCAGCATTGTACCAAGCAGGGATTTGGTGACCCCACCAGAGCTGACGAGAGATTACCCAGTCGTGGACATTTTCCATCCATTGGAGGAAGGTATCGTTGAAACGAGGTGGGTAGAATTCTACCTTGTCTTCTGTATCTTGGTTAGCAATAGCATTTTTGGCCAATTGATCCATCTTAACAAACCATTGAGTAGACAAGCGTGGTTCAACTACAACACCGGTACGTTCTGAGTGACCAACACTGTGGACACGTTTTTCGATTTTAACAAGGGCACCGATTTCTTCCAGTTTAGCAACGACTGCCTTACGAGCTTCAAAACGGTCCATGCCTGCAAATTCGAAGGCAAGCTCGTTCATAGTTCCGTCGTCGTTCATGACGTTAACTTGTGGCAAATTATGACGTTGACCAACCAAGAAGTCGTTTGGATCGTGGGCAGGTGTGATTTTCACGACACCCGTACCAAACTCAGGGTCTGCGTGTTCGTCCCCAACGATTGGAATCAATTTATTAGCGATTGGAAGGATGACGTTTTTACCAATCAAATCCTTGTAGCGTGGGTCTTCCGGATTGACCGCAACGGCAACGTCCCCAAACATAGTCTCAGGACGAGTTGTGGCAACTTCAAGGGCGCGTGAACCGTCTTCCAGCATGTAATTCATGTGGTAGAAGGCGCCTTCTACGTCCTTGTGGATAACTTCGATATCAGAAAGGGCTGTGCGAGCAGCTGGGTCCCAGTTGATGATAAACTCACCACGATAGATCCAACCTTTCTTGTAAAGGTCCACAAAGACCTTACGAACAGCTTTTGACAAACCTTCGTCAAGAGTGAAACGCTCGCGAGAATAGTCCACAGAGAGCCCCATCTTGCCCCATTGTTCCTTGATAGTAGTGGCATATTCGTCTTTCCATTCCCAGACCTTGTCGAGGAATTTCTCACGACCGAGATCGTAACGTGTAATGCCCTCTCCACGCAAGCGCTCCTCAACCTTAGCCTGAGTCGCAATCCCCGCGTGGTCCATCCCCGGAAGCCAAAGCGTATCGAAACCTTGCATGCGTTTTTGACGGATGATGATATCCTGCAAAGTCGTATCCCAAGCGTGACCAAGGTGAAGCTTACCAGTTACGTTTGGTGGCGGAATCACGATTGAATAAGGCTTAGCCTTTTGATCGCCTGAAGGCTTGAAAACATCAGCATCAAGCCATTTTTGGTAACGACCAGCCTCAACCTCGGCTGGATTGTATTTAGGTGAAAGTTCTTTAGACATGTGTTTGTCCTTTCTCTATTGTATTCATTTTATCTTGAATCTGCTTAGCAACCTCTTCTGCAGACAGATTCGTATTATTTATTTTAAAGTAGTGGTGCAACTCATTCGGTTGATGTTGGGAATTTAATTGAAGTGTTTCAGCAGTCTCTAAAATTTCTCTTTCAGATACCTCAATATGTCGTTTTAAGGGTTTGTGCTTTAATCGATTCTCCGTTCGATTTCGACGTAAGCGCTCTTCAAGGCTTGTTTCCAATTCAACAAAAAGAATCTCTTGATGATAGTCATCCAACAAATCCTGAATTTGCTTCAAATACATCATCTGGTACTGATTTGAAAAATCAATCACGTCTGTTAAAATCACATATCGCTGATTTCTAGCGCTAGCTCCAAGGAAAGAAAAGGTAATTCCACGAACAAATTCCCACATCTCCTCGGTATAATCCTGATAGATTTCTAGTGCAAAATCGATGGCTTGATGGTTATAAAAGAGGGTAGCATTCGTCAGTCGAGATAACTCTTGACCAATCGTCATTTTCCCAGAAGCTGGAGCCCCAATGATGAAAAGATGCATCAAATTACCTCCCACTCACTCCTCAGCATCCGCCACAGTCCGGACTCGTAAAATGAGACGTTCTGTTTCCAAGCCTTCTGGCAGTTCAGCTCTTGCCATCCTTTTTCCTCGCTTTCTTAATGAAGCTTCCCATAGAATCAACTCGGTCATCTAGATAACGATAAACGCGCTGGTGGCCATCCCCCATAAAGTAAGTAGGCGCAAAACGGTCATTCTTAAAATGCCCCTTGTCATCCAAAAGTTCTGGATCAGCTAGTCGTTCAATAATCTTGGCAAAGATATGACAGATTCCATCTTCCTCGATAATCCGATCTACCTGACAATCCAATACTACTGGACAGTCCTCTAAAATCGGTGCCTGAGTCCGTTCAGAAATCTCGTAGTCTAACCCCAGGTGTTTCAATTTCTCCCGATGACTGATAAAACCAGCCTGTTCCATCTCGAGCATGAGATTTTCATCAGGGATATTCACAGTAAACTTCTGGTAATGCTTAATCTGCTCAGCCGCATTTTCCTCAGCACCAACACCGATGACTAGCCAATCTCCCAAGCTATAAGAGGAACTGCAGGTCGTAATATTGTGCCCAAAATTCTGATCCTGATACCCCAAAATGAAGATAGGAAATCCATAGTAGAGTTTACTAGTTTTAAAGGATTGCTTCATAACAACCTCCTTTGACTAAGACGCAAAAGAAAATCCCTGCCATCTACATGACAGGGACGAATGTATTTATCCGCGGTACCACCCAATTTCGGGCAGAGCCCGCAACTCTCGTCTTTAAAACAAAAAGACACTTTTATTTCAATTTTTCATCCATTAGCAACCAGTCTTGACACATTTGTGGACTTCTCAGCACCGCCACTTTCTGTAAAATGCGGGATTCAAAACACCTCTAATGGCTCTATTGTAGCAAGATTTTTTCGGAAATGCAAGGCACAAGAAAAATTACTTGAACTTGATGCCATTTTCTTTCAATTTCTTGATGGTAGCTGGGCCGATTCCTTTCAAGGCAAGGAGTTCTTTTTCAGTCCAGTTTTTGAAATCTGAAGCAGACTTGATACCTTCATCGTAGAAAGTTTTGGCACGGTCAAGTGGAAGTCCACCCAAGTTTGCTGCAAAATCTTCTACAGAATTAGCTACTTTTTGAGCTTGCTCTTTAGTAGCTTCTACTGCTTTTTCAACTTTTTTAGAAACAGCCTTACCAGCTTCGCTCGCTGATTGCTCTGCACGTTTCACGACTTTCTTTGTTTCTTCTACAACCTTAGTCACAGTACTTGAAAAAGCACCTGCGCGACGGAGGCTATTTCGTAATTGTTTTTTACGATTGAGTTTCTTTGACATGATAAAATCCTTTCAATAAAAAATCCCTGTTCTGACAAGGATTTAATATAAATATTCTATCAAGATTTTAGTAAAAAATCAAGAATCTATCTCGTTTAATAATTTCTCTCACCAAACAAGCCTTCTGGCAAATCATGGAAGCCCTTCCCTGCCTTGAAATTTTCAAACTTACCAAGCAAGAACTGATAAGCATCCAAGCGGCTTTCGTAGCGAATCATAGCATCTTTGGCACGCTCGTCCTGGTCTTCTTCGTAGACTTTTTGACTTTCCTTGTGCGCCATGTCGTTAATCATGATTTGGGTATTAACCCAAGCTTCAAATTCCTTCATAAATTCTTGTTCGTAACTCATTTTTTCTCCTTATTCTAGTCCACGGAAATAGTCCGTGTCAATCTCTCGGTAGGGCTGGATATCCTGAACGTATTCCAGCACACCTTGGAATTCTCCGTTTTCATCGTGCACTGCTGCGTAGGTGATGTGGACAAACTTGCCTCGTGACTCAGACTTGAACCACATTTCATACTTATCCTTGGTCCCCTCACGAAGTCCCTTCATAATAGTCTTGACCTTGTCCAAATACTTGGGCGGATGGCAAAGTTCAACATTGCGTCCGACTTGGGACGGTGTCCGTTTGAAAATCATCTCATCAGCTGGCGCATTGTCATTGTAATACTGGAAAATATCGTCTTTATTGACAAAGGTAATCTCCATAGGGAGGTGATTGAGGATGAGGTTAGCCTGCTCAACTGAGAGATAGCCATTCCCAAAAGCCTGTTGACTATGACGGTCCAGCACTGCTTCCTTTTCCTTAGGGGTAAAGGTAATAGTAAACTGCCCTTCTGGCGTATCAATAACTTGTTGCACTTGGCCTTCTGGCGTATCTAGTTGTACGGGCTCCTCTGCACTCTTTTCCTCAACAAAACTCTGGCGTTCTGGCACCCATTTCTCAGACGGACGGATAATAGCATAGCCATAGGCATCGCTCTCCTCCGCAATCTGAAGCCAGTCATCCTGAGTAAAGGATTCAAGGAGAATCATGAGAAGGATGGACTCTTCCTTGAAAATCATACTTTCAAACTCTGTCGCAAAGGCTTCAAAAGTTTCCTTTACAGTGCTAATCGACACTTCTGGTAGTGACTTGGCTGTCGCTAAAGCTGTTTGAAAGAGTTCCCTAATCTGGTCATCCACTCCCCACATAACTTTCGGAGGCGAATCGTGACCATAGCGCTCCATGATAGGAAAGAAAAGTTCTTCTTTACGTTGGTAATGAATATCAAATTGACCTACAAGTCCCATCTGACGCACCAAACCCTTACGCATCTCCGCAAGCATTTCTTCATCTTCCATAGACTCATAGGTATCTAACAATCTCCGAATGCGAATCAAGGCCGCACGGAGGGCTAGATTTTCTTCTTTGAAAATCCGAACTGGGTGACCTGGGTGCTCGGTATCTGCAACTTCGACATCCTTAACAGCATTTTTAAAAAGATTGGCATGAACATCACAGAGTTCCATGACATCTTCAAAGGTAACACCTGAGTCTGAGTTCATCAGCTCGTGCTCCATAAGGGAAATCTCGATGGCTGAAACACCTGTAAAGGTCGCATCAAAGCGCTCCTGAACCGACTCAGGAGAGGCGCCATTATGCAATTCTAACAAAATATCCCGTAGGACATGAATCCGTTCATCTGCCATTAGTCTAATCCAACCACTTCGTAGCCATTCGCTTCCAGTGTGCGGACAATCTTGTCCATAGGGGTTCCTTCCAGCTTAGAACCCTGTTTGAGCGATACTTTGCGACCGATAGTATTACGCATCAAGGGATTAGCAAGGGGTTTAAAACCCAGCTCCACTAGGATTTCCAAGACTTCTGGATGCTTATCCACCACTTCTGCAACAGGAATTGACACATCGATGATATTGTCCATGACGACCTCCATTGTATGTTCTAATACTCAATGAAAATCAAAGAGCAAACTAGGAAGCTAGCCGCAGGTTGCTCAAAACAGTGTTTTGAGGTTGTGGATAGAACTGACGAAGTCAGTAACCATACCTACGGCAAGGTGAAGCTAACGTGGTTTGAAGAGATTTTCGAAGAGTATAAAATGATTTTACTGCTTATATTATACCATATGGAAAGAGATTAAAAAACTAGCAGTATAAGACTTGCTAGTTCTCTGAGATTTGAATTACGGACTAAAAAAGTTTAAATAGCCAATCCAATAGCTTAAATAATAGCTTGTAAAACAGCAATTGGACTGCAAAAGAGATGATCATCCACAAGAATTTCAAAATCCCAATAATCGGTTTGATAAAAATAATGGCAAGAAGTGCCCAGAAAAATTTCATTCTCTCTCCTCTGACTTGATGAGCCACCGAGCCGTATCCATTAACTTGTCTGCAATAAAAAGTTTCCCTAGCATGCTTTATAGCCATTTCCCCACCAAAAAAGAGGGTTACCCCTCCTTCTTAGTTTTTATCCAGATTGCGTAGCATTTCGTCAATCTTGTTTCCATATTCGATGGATTCGTCTTTGACGAAGGTCAAGTCTGGGATTTTATACAATTTTAAATTGCGACCAAGTTCACGTTTGATAGTACCAGTTGCTTTTTCAAGCCCGATTTGAGCTTTTTGATTATCTGAAGCAAGGTTACTCAAAATGGTGTAGTAAACCTTGGCAACAGACAAGTCACCTAGCATCTGAACATCTGTGATGGTCACACCTTGGACACGCGGATCACGGACTTTCTTTTGCAAAATCTCATTGACTTCACGCTTGATTTCCATGCCCACACGATCCGTACGGAAATGATTTGCCATGATATTCCTTTCTCTACTTTGAACCAAAAGCTAGGCCAGCAGACCTAGCTATTTTTAAATTTATTGATTTTCATTTCAAATTGGAACGAAGTTCAATTTGAAATCATCTGCTTCTTTCGCCGTGGTGAAAGTGATGGAACTGATTTATCAGTCCCATCACAGGGGATTTTTGAGACCCTAGGCTCAAAAATAAGCAATGAAACCATCGGTTTGCTTGCGTCCCTCACCACCTAAGAAAGGAGCAAAAATCTTATCTCTTGATTTCTTCCATGACATACGCCTCAATCACATCATCCATCTTGATATCATTGTAGCCATCAATCATCAATCCACCTTCACGACCGTTTGTAACTTCTTTGACGTCGTCTTTGTAGTGTTTCAAACTTGCGAGTTCGCCATCATAGATAACGACACCGTCACGGATAACACGAACTTTAGAGTCACGGGTAACCTTACCGTTGATAACCATGAATCCACCGATAGTTCCCACTTTAGACACCTTGAAGGTTTCACGGATAACTGCTTCACCGATAACTTTTTCTTCGAATTCTGGGTCAAGCATCCCTTTCATAGCTTCTTCCATCTCTTCGATAACCTTATAGATAATGCTGTGAAGACGGATTTCCACATCGTCAGCTTCTGCTTGTTGACGAGCTTGTGGTGTAGGGCGTACGTTGAAACCAACAATAAAGGCATTTGAAGCTTCGGCAAGGGTCACATCAGATTCATTGATGGCACCAACCGCTGAGTGAACGATGGTAACTTTAACACCTTCCACATCGATTTTCTGAAGTGAGGCAGAAAGGGCTTCAACAGAACCTTGTACATCGGCCTTGATGATCACGTTAACTGACTTAAGCTCACCAGCTTTAAGCGTATCAAAGAGGTTTTCAAGGCTGACACGTTGGGTAGCTTGACGTTGTTTCATGAGGGCACGTTTGGCACGTTCTTCACCAGCTGCACGCGCAGATTTTTCATCTTCGTAAACGGCAAAGTGGTCACCCGCCATCGGCGCTTCGTTCAAACCTGTGATAGAAACTGGTGTTGATGGTCCAGCCACCTTAACACGACGACCAAGATCATTGGTCATAGCACGGACACGACCGAAGGTATTTCCGACAACGATAGGGTCTTGGACATTCAAGGTACCTTGTTGCACAAGAAGGGTTGCGACCGCACCTTTTCCTTTATCCAAGCGTGCTTCGATAACTGTACCGATCGCACGAACTGTTGGGTCTGCTTTAAGTTCTTGGATTTCAGCCACAAGAAGGACTGTTTCCAACAATTCTTCGATGTTTTGGTTGAATTTAGCTGAGATTTCAACAAATTCAGAATCTCCACCCCAAGCGGTTGACATGACACCATGCTCTGCCAATTCACCGATAACGCGTTCTGGGTTGGCACCTGGTTTATCAATCTTGTTGATGGCTACGATGATTGGAACGTTGGCCGCTTTTGAGTGATTGATGGCTTCAATTGTCTGAGGCATAACCCCGTCATCTGCCGCTACGACCAAGATAGTAATATCGGTAACAGAAGCACCACGCGCACGCATCGATGTAAAGGCCGCGTGTCCTGGTGTATCAAGGAAGGTGATCTTCTTGCCATTTTCCACGATTTGGTAGGCACCGATATGCTGAGTGATACCACCTGCTTCACCTGTCGCAACACGAGAGTTACGAAGAGTATCCAAGAGGGTTGTTTTACCATGGTCAACGTGTCCCATGATAGTTACAACTGGTGGACGCTCAACCAATTCATCTTCATTGAGATAACCATCTTCTACAAAGAAACGTTCGATGTCAGCATTATCCACTTCAACCTTTTGTTTGGCTTCGATACCGTAATCCACCATGAGGAGTTCAATTGTTTCCCCATCCAAGGATTGGTTTTGTGTGGCCATGACACCCATCATAAAGAGTTTCTTAACGATTTCAGCTGGTTCACGTTTGATACGTTTTGCGATTTCCGCAACGGTCATACCATCTGTATACTCAAATTCTGTTGGCAATTCATGGAATTTACGTTCTGTAACAGGTTTTGGAGCCTGATTACGGTTGTTCTTGTTATTGCCTTTTTTGTTCTTCTTGTTATTATTCCAGTTACTATTCTTTTGATTTCTCACTTGATTTTGACTACTTCGATTCTTTTGTTGTTTTCTAGGACCATCTTCTTCGTGATCATAATCGTCACGATTTTTGTCTGGTCGAGCTTGTTTTTTACGACGTGTATCCACTGCAGGTTCTTTTTTCTCAGGGACGACTTCAACCACTGCTTGAACTTGCTGTGCTTGTTGTGCTTGTTCAGCTAACTTAGCAGCTTCTTCAAAGATTTCCTCTGGCTCCTTGCGTTTGTTAGCTTGAGCCAAGGCTTCTTTAGCAGCTTGATACTGCTTGAAGCGTTCCTCACTTGAACGGGCATATTCAGCATTTTGCTCTGCCTTTAGGGCTGCTGCACGGGCTTTAAAGTCAATGCGTGGAGCCGCTTGATTTGGACGTTTGTCCTCTTGTTGACGGCGCTCGTTTCCACGATTTTGCTGACCTTGCTGTTTTTTAGCTTGATCATTAAAGCGACGATTGTCGCGGTTACCTTGACCTTGTTTTCCACCATTACGGCCGTCGTTTTTCTGACGGTTTCCGTTTTGTTGTTGGTCACGGTTATTGCTCTTATTTTGCTTGCGTCGCTCTGCCTGCTCTTTGGCACGGGCTTCACGCTCAGCCTTGAAATTACGGCTTTGCGGTTTAGCTGCTGCTTTTTCTGTTTTCGGAGCAACTGGCTCAGCCGCTTTTGCCTCTTCCTTGGCTACAGCTGGTTTAGCTGGCTCCGATTTTTCGGCTTTCTTTTCTGCACTTGCTTTTGATGCTGCAGGTTTTGCTTCTGCTTTCGGAGCAGCTGCAGACTTAAAGCTGGCAGCGATTTTTGCAGCGACAGCTTCTTCCACACTTGATGAGTGGCTTTTTACATCCAAGCCCAACTCTTTTGCACGCGCTACAACTTCTTTACTTTCTTTTCCAAGTTCTTTTGCGATTTCGTACAATCTTTTCTTAGACAAATCATGTCCTCCTCTTCTATTCCATAAGAGACCTCATTTTCTTTGTAAATCCAGCATCTGTTACAGCCAAAACCTTTCTCGATTTCCCGACTGCTATGCTTAATTCCAGTGTTGAAAACACGGTTACAATTTCTACTTGATAATAATGACTTTTATCTTGAATCTTCTTGGTCAGATTGGGTCCAGCATCATGGGCTAGAAAGACCAACTTGGCCTTGCCGTCTTGAATGGCCTTGACCACCAATTCTTCACCCGATATGATCCGCCCTGCTCGCTGAGCAAGTCCCAAGAGATTGCTTATCTTTTGCTTATTCAAGTCCTAACTCTCTTCTTTTCACTTTGTGATCCACATAAGCAATCAACTCGTCATAAAAGCTTTCGTCCACTTCCATGCTAAAGCTACGGTTAAAGACCTTCTTCTTTTTCGCCTCTAGGGCTTCTTTATTGTCTAGCTTGATATAAGCGCCGCGGCCATTGGCCTTGCCTGTCGGATCGATAAAGACTTGCCCTTCCTTATTCTTGACAATGCGGAGCAAATCACGCTTATCAATCACTTCGTTAGACACAACAGACTTGCGCAAAGGGATTTTTCTCGTTTTCATCTTTCCCTCCTCTAGCAGCTTTTATTCTTCTACAGTATCGTTTTCTGCTTCCAAATCTACTGGAGCAGCTTCTTCCATGGCTTCAAATTCACTAGCAGACTTGATATCGATACGGTAACCAGTCAAGTGAGCTGCCAAACGAACGTTTTGTCCGCGACGACCGATTGCAAGAGAAAGCTTGTTATCTGGTACAACCACCAAGGCACGTTTGCTGTCGTTTTCGTCAAAGATAACTTGATCAACCTCAGCAGGAGCGATGGCATTATAGATAAATTCAGCTGGATCTGCTACCCACTCAATAACGTCGATATTTTCTTCGATTGGCACCATACGGTCACTCTTAGCGTCGTAGCGAGCTGGGTGGAATTTGCTAGTAATCTTCTTGATATTAGCACCACCACGTCCAACGATTGTACCGATAGCATCTACGTTTGGATTATGGCTACGAACGGCAACCTTAGTACGGTCACCAGCTTCACGAGCCACGCTCATGATTTCAACAGTTCCATCATAAACTTCTGGAATTTCTTGCTCCATCAAGCGTTTGATCATTTCTGGATGGCTACGGCTAACAAAGACGTTGACACCGCGAGGGTTGTCTTCAACCTTGTAAACATATACTTCAATACGATCATGAGAAGCAAAAACTTCTCCAGGAATTTGGTCTTGTTTTGACAATTGGGCTTCGATGCTGCCAAGGTTGACATAGATGAAGCGGTTGTCGAAGCGTTCTACTGTACCAGACATGATTTCTTGCTCATGTTCTTTATAAGTATTGTAAGTGATGGCACGTGTTTGCTTGCGCATTTTTTCCATGATGGTTTGTTTGGCAGATTGGGCTGCTACACGACCAAACTCACCTGGTGCTTCTTCAAACTTGATTTTATCCCCAAGTTCATAGGCTGAATTAATGGCAAGAGCATCTTTTAAGCTGATTTCCAAACGACTATCAAATACTTCATCAACCACTTCACGGACAGTATAAACTGTAAAGTCACCTGTTTTTTCGTTGAAGTCAATAGCTACGCTGTCTGATTGACCATAGCGTCTGCGATAAGCGGAACGAAGCGACTCTACTACTGCGTCGATGATATCTTCTTTTTTGATTCCCTTGTCTTCTTCCAAAATGCGGAAGGCCTCTAGCATTTCTTTACTCATGTTTTCTTCACTTTTGAATCCTCAAAAGCTATCCTTTCTTTTTCTATAATTTAACTGCTAAACGTGCTTTTGATACTAAACTGTATGGAATTTGGACGGTTTTCTTACGCGTCTTGTCCATATATTCCATGGTCAACTCGTCCTCTTCGAAGGCCAACAAGGTTCCTTCAAAGACCTTTTGCTTATCGATGGCTTGGTAGAGCCCGACATGGATGTATTTCCCAACCGCTCCAGCAACGGCATCCTTGGTTTTTAAAGGACGTTCCAAGCCTGGACTGGTGATTTCTAGGAAATATTGTTCTGGGAAGGGATCTGGCTTGATGGTGTCTAGGACAGGACTGATAATTTCTGTCAAGTCTGCCGTGTCGTTCAAGGTAATTCCTTCAGGTTTATCTACAAAAATACTGAGAATCATGTCACTGCCAATCTTTCCATACTCGATATCCACAAGTTCGAAAGGTGCTTCTATGACAGGTTCTACAACTTCTCTGACTAATTCTACGATTGTTGCGATTGCGTCCACCTCCTCATAAGCAAGAGGCGAAGATATTTCCCCGCCTCACTTTTCATATTCTTACTCTTAGTATAGCACTTTTTACTACTTATGTAAAGCAAAAGCACTTATACAGCCTGATTTCAGGCTATTTCTTAAAATTCTGCCTCAACTCGGTAGATAACTTGACCCTTGTTGGAGAATTTTTGCTCATATTCTGTCATGACATTGCCTTCAAAATCACTGGCATGTAAATCAAGCCAGACACCATTGAGCTTCATGCCATACTGAGAAAAGCTCACTAGGCTGTACTCAAACAAGCCACGGTTATCCGTCTTGAAATGAATTTCTCCATTTTCAGGCAAGATACGTTTGAAGGTATCCAAGAAGGTCTTGTAGGTCAAACGACGCTTTTCATGGCGTTTTTTCGGCCATGGATCTGAAAAGTTCAGATACAAACGATCAATCTCACCGTCTTCAAAGTAGTCAGTCAAGTCAGAACCATCTACCCACAAGAGCTTGATATTAGGCACTCCAACTTCAAGAACCTTGTCCAAAGCGTAGCTCAAAACAGACTTTTGAATATCAATCCCGATATAGTTGATGTCAGAGTTTTGCTTGGCCATACCTGAAACAAAGGCTCCCTTTCCACTTCCAACTTCCACATGAATGGGATTATCATTGCCAAACAAGTCCCGCCATTTTCCCTTGGCTTCCAAGGGATTGAGGACCACATACTGGGGATTTGCCTCTAGTAATTCTGTCGCCCCTTTACGATTTCTAACTCTCATCTTCTCTTTCCATACTTGTCTCGGAAGTGACGCAAGCCATGGATCTCCCGATTGACATTTTCTAAATCTTGGTTCATATAATACTTGGAAATCTGGCTCAAATAAGACAATTGACCGTACCAATACAATTTATTTAATACCGTTTGATTATACTTATAACCGTAGTAGGTCAACCATTCCTTCCACTGATGTTCTGGAATATAATGGCAGAGCATATGGGCCACATCAAACATGCGGTCGGTCAAGCGAACCGAATCCCAATCTACCAAATAAATCAAGCCACTGTCTGTCTCAATCCAATTACTATGTCGTACATCTCCATGGACAATGGTCGCATAGTCCTCTCTAAATCCTGGAATAGTCTGACGTAAATCAGCCATCACTTCACTGATAAAATGATTTTTACGCAAAGCATCTGGAGCCGTTTCCTGCCAAGACTGTAGTAAATCTACAGGTGTTTCCATGGCATATCCCAACCGACTCAACTGTGTCATCAACGGACGTGAGCGATGAAGACGGGTTAAAATATTGACGATTTGCTTACGATTCATATCATAGGGGGTCAATATCTTGCCTGTCAACCATTCTTGAGCACACATATCACGCCCATCTGCCAAACGGCGACTCCATAATAATTGTGGAGCAATTTGTTCTCTAGCTAGTCCAGGTAGGATTGGAGAGGTGTTCATTTTTACAAAGATACGCTTCCCATCGGGATAGCTACCCATATAAGCCTTGCCACTTTTCCCAGGTATGGGAGTCAGTGTTAGCTCATTATCACCCAAATCCATTTCTTTCCTCCGTATAAAGTTTCCTTACTATTCTACTAGTTTTTGGCCTATTCGTCAACCGCTCCACGCCCGATTCTCAAAGAAAAGCATCTGGATTGGCTTGGGTATCATTATAGAAAGAAAAAGGCAAGCACCGTCTTCTGCTTACCTTTTCATGATTTTTATAAATAATATAAGAGTGGCCAACTGTTGTAAAACATGTGGACTAGAGTAGAAACCCATAAGTTTTGGCTCTTTTTATAAGCAAAGCCCAGCAACAAGCCCCCAAGTAGATAAAAAATAAACGAAGGGACATTAGAAGGTCCATGCATGAAAGAAAAGAGAGAGGAAGTTAGCACAAGCCCTAACCAAGAATTGTCAAAAACGGCACCTTGAAGAAGTCCTCTGAAAATGAGTTCCTCCTGGATGGGACCAAAAACTGAGGAAGTCAAAATCAAAGACAGAGAAATTCCTCTACTGACTTCCGCCAAGTGTTGAACTCCTGCGCCAGAAGAAACAGCGAAGAAATGAATATAAACTAGCGTCTCAAGCAGACTTAGAAGAAAGATTTCAATGAAAAGCAAAAGTTGTTTCTTGCTTAACATCCCAAAAGAAATCATTTCAAACTGTCTAGCATAAGCAACACTCAGCGAGGTTACTAGAAGACTTACAATAATCAATTCAGATTCATTTTGAAAAAAATCCCCATGGTTAATCGTATAAGGAACTGTAATGACGATTAGTAGTACTAAAAATCCAAAGCAAAAGGCATGAAATTTATCAAAAAACTTCATAAAATCATCCTCATCAACAAACAAACTTCCTACGCGTCATCCTTGAGCTCTAGTCTTTCCAAAACAAACCATTTGAGTAACCAAAATCCGACCACATAGCCAGCCCCTAAGAAGATAGCCATTAAAGCTAGCATGGAATTTAGGGAATTAAAGACCACCGCAGATACAAAGGTTAACACAAAAACATTAAAGGCAATGGTGTCAGAAGCCAAGACTAGAATATAGGGTGTCAACCGGTCTAAAGTTTTGGAATCTAGGAAAAATAAGTGTTTATACATGATGACCTCCTCTTATCAGACTATAGACTAGCCGCAAGTTCTTCCCTACTTTTTATAATACTTCAAGCCCCAAATGAGCAGAAGCATGATAAGCAAGCAGAGAATGGCGCCAATATAGGCAATTAATTGTTGATAGAATTCTCCTGCTGTAATACCTCTATACAAACAAATAATAGACATAAAACCTGTCAAGCCGATATACATGAGTTGATTGGTTCTAGGGCTAACCAAATCATCATCTTCAAACTCTCTTATCCTCATTTCCCTAGTGAGGTAAACAGTGACCAAAATGGAAGCTAAGTTAATAACCACTAAAAGAAATTGGAAAACCAAGGAAAAATTTAAAAACTGACGAGATAGAAATAGATAAGTGGAGACAAGTAAGGGCAACTGACCTAGGAACAATCTTGTAAGAAAGATGTTCCGTTTTTTAGCAAGAAAAGTTTTCATTTCTTTTCTCCTTTCATATATTATTAGACGAAGAACTACACAAACTCACCGGTTCAAAACCTAAGTAGCCAGAAAAAAGAGACAGGTGACAGTAGCATTCATCAAACCATGTACAACTACACAGGAATATAGATTTCTCCGCTTTATATAGAGAATTCCTAATACAATTCCTGACACTAGATGTTGAGAGAGCATTTCTCCGTCATGAGCAAATCCAAAAAGAACAGCCGAAAAGATAATAGCAACTATGGGAGAATATTTTTCTAAACTTCCTAAAATGATTCCTCTAAAGAGTATCTCCTCCAAAAGAGGTTGAGTGAAAGTAGTTGACAACCAGAATAGAACTATGTACAAGAAACCACTTGTTTCCAAATGTTGAAAAAAGCTTAAAGAACTTGTATTATCATGGACTTTTCCAAGAACGGTCATGAAAAATATAAAACCAACTACTAAAACCAGATTAGCCAGATAAGCAAGAACAATCCATTTCAATTCTACCCATTTGATTGGCAAGCAATCTAAAGTAGTCTCATCACCCCATCTCTTAATAAGATATACAAGAATGGTTAAGCATATAAAGAAAGATAGAAAGAAGGCACCAACACTGAACACATCTCCCATCACTCCGTCATAAAATCGTCTCACAACAGTTAATGGTACAACTTGAATAGCAAAAGTAAGTAAAAAACAAGTAATTATTTTTTTAAAGATAGAAATCGTTTTTTTCATAGTTTGTCCTTTTTTCAACTCATTAATAAGATATTTTTTCTAATTTACTACTTCCACGAACGAAGCCCCCGCTTCCTTAACTTGTGTTTTATCACACTTCCTGCTTCAATCTTTACACTGCTAGTATAGCACTCGTTTTATTCTTGGATCACTCAAATCATAAATGGTCATCAAAACCTCTTGAATTGTTAAAAAATTTAAAAAAGCAAGCATGAAAAACATACTTGCCCTGGGGAACTTGACAACATAAAAATCTAAAATTGAAAGCTACTCACCCTCACTTCCGTATGTTCTCATATATTCTCATGATCGCAACAAGGATAGCAGCTGTCCCAATTGCCAAAGCGATAAGGGTAATGATAATGTTGAGGATTTCAGGCGTACTCCCTATTCTGTTGATAAGACGGAGTAGGGATATAACTGTCAACTGAATCAGGAGTATTGATTCTACTCTTACCAATGAAGTCAGTCGGTTTTCAACTGCATATAAAAAGGCTGGTAGTAAAACACAGGCTATAGCAATCACAAACAGATTGCTCCCTGTTTCTTCTCCCTTGTTCACCACGGAAAACATGAGAAGATTCGATGCTATAATCAACGTAGAGCAGATGATAAAAAAGGATTTCTTATTCATTTAATATACCTCGCATACTATGGTAAAAATCAAACTGGATAAAGACAAAACTTATCTGTTAGCTTCTGCCAATTCTTTTTTCACAAATTTTCTAATGACCAACCGGCAACAAGTGAACCGTTAAAACCTGACGAAAGACTTGATTTTGACAAGTGGTATTTAGACTGGTATTGGGATGACTTTCCACAATTTTCATAACGGTATAGAGACCAACTCCTCTCTCCTCCCCTTTAGAACTGGCTCCAAAGGAGAAGATTTCAGAAATATCTATCTCCTCTTCTTTGATGGAGTTTTCTATGATAAAGGTCTCCTGTGCTCCATTTTTTAAAAAGGCGATTGAAACATGAGGTTGACTGGCCTCTGCACTGGCTTCAATAGCATTGTCACAAAGGATAGACACAATGGTTAGAAAATCAAGTAGACTCATCCCCTCGACCTGAATCTCTTCAGGAACTTCGACATTAAATACAATCTTATTATCTCTGGCTTTTAGAAATTTACCTGCTAGGAGACTTTTGAGGGCACGGTCACGAATATTTACCAATCGTCCAAGGTCATATTTATTGTCCTGCAATTTTTCACTAGAATCCTTTAAGACCGAGTCGTAGACCTCTTTTATCTGCTCCATATCCTCCTCTTCAATGCCCAGACGTAAACTGGTCAAGAGGTTGGTGTAGTCATGGCGAAAACTCCGTACTTCCTTGTAAAGTTCCTCTATATGCCGACTATAGCGTTCCATATCTCTGTAGCGCAAGGCCTGCTCTTGGTCCAGTCTCTCATGGAGTTTGTCCTTCAAATAGGTATCCAGCTTCTTGATAATCCCCATAAAAAAGAGTAGGTAAAACACTAGAATCAGATGGCGAACAGTCGTTGATTGAATACCTTGTACATTTTCAAAATAAGACAGACTTTGCATCACTAGATAGTAAGCCCCCATTATCCAGTTAATCTTAGTCAGGGACTTTTGAAAACCTTTATCGAGAATCTCCCTTCTCAAACTAGTAAAATCATAGTCTAACCATTTCAAAAAGGCTAGAGAAATAAAGCAAATGAAAATTTTTATACATAACCAAATAAAAGAGCGGTCATCATACACATGCCCTTGCCCCAAAAATGGAAGCACAAAATAGGAGACTACCCTGAAAAAAAGATTCACCAACATCATTGGAAAGAGACCATAAAAGAAGAGTAGTTTTTTAGGAAGCCCTCTTAACAATAAGAAAGATAAACCAATGCCGTACAAGGGTTCCATAAAATAAGATAGGTAAGTATTTCCTACTATATAGCTAATCGTTACAAAAACAACTGCTAAAAGTAGCTTAAAAAGAAAGGACTTAAAAACTCTCTCCAGAGTTAGAACAATTCCATCCACCTTAAAAAATATAAACAATTCCAATCCAGATATCAAAAACACATATACTATCTTCCAAACTAATTCCATTCCAGCACCTCACTCAATGTAAGTTATTGATAGCTTCAGACACTTCCCTGACCTTATAACGCGCGATCAGACAGCTTCCACCATTGGGAAAGTAAAGCAGTTTTTCTTTCTTATCCAAACGAACTACATTGGCAGGATTGATGAGAAAAGAGCGGTGGCACTGCAAGAGACGAGGCTCCTGCTTGAAAACCTCCTCTAAACTCGCTGTAAATTCCAGTCTGTCTGTCTTGGTATAGAGAATAACACGATGAGCTCTGGGCGATGTTTCAAGATAATAAACCTCTTTAAAAGGATACTGGAATTGGGCAAATTTTGATTTAAAGTAAAAGCAATCTTCCGCCAGACTTTTACTGTCTTGACTATTGGCATAGAGAAGGGCTGTTTCGATACGAGATTCAAACTCCTCTGCCGACAAGGCCTTATCAATGTAGTCCAAAGCAGACACTTGGTAGCGAAAGGACAGGGGCATAAACTCCGAGTGAGTTGTCACAAAGACAATCAGGGCATAGGGATCTCGATCCCGAATCTTTCTAGCCACTTCTAGCCCCTTCATCTCCTCATTTCGAATCTCAATATCCAAAAAGAATAGCTGATGGGCTCCCTTCTCATGTACCTCTGCCAGCAGTTGATCTGGCTTACCAAAGACCGCAAAAGAGCTGGGAGTGATATGATGTTCCTTCAAAAGTTTCTCAATCGTCGTTTCAATCCTAGTCTGTTGGGAAAAATCATCTTCTAAAACAAATATTCTCATCTTCTTACTCTCCTTGTTTCGATTTCTTCCTAAAAAGAGAATAGCAAAAATACTATGATACAAGCCCACCAAATCCTAAACAGGCCTTCAACGCTCCTGAAAGGTAGCTTGTTCCTCAAATAAGCATGATAATCTTACCACTATTTTATCATAAAATCTTAACAGTACCATTCAGGAAATTTCAAGGACAATTAAAGATTTGAAGGCGAAAAAGGAGATAAAAGTGATAGACTGACAGTATCAAAATACAATTGCTAGAAACAAGACTAGCAGCCATTTTAAAGGAGGAATTCTCATGACAGATACAGACCCTATCAAAAGAGCTCAGACTTTGATTACGGACTTAAACAAAGCCTACCAAGCATGCAAACAGGCAACCGCTGACGACGTCCGCTTTCAGGAGCAATTAAACTCTATTCTTGGTTTTCTAGCCAAGGCTGAAACAGTGGATAATCGAGTCTTGATTGAATTGGAAAAATTTTACCAGACTTCCAGTCTTCTCATGGGACTCAGCGCTCTTGATCCAGATGCTCCTACTCGTGCCGCTTGGCGGGCCTATGACCGCTTCCACTTTGACCAAGTCAAGACCAAGTTGAGCCTCTACGGTCCAACCATTATCCTGTAGAAAATAAAAGAAGTTGAGACAAACTGAACTCAACTTCTTTTTTAATATCATATAAGCAAGATTAATCCTGCATCTGACGTTTTACCTGATAAGGCAAATACAAGGCTTGTAAAACCAAACCAGCTCCCAGTAAGGCTAGAAGGGCTAGTTTTTCTTGGAAGGTAATCAACCCAACAACTAATTCCACAAGTAAAACAAAACTGGTCAATCCTCGGACTACCGCCTGCAAGCCTTTTTCCTTTTGACCCTTGTCCAGTGGAAAAAGTTGAGTCAAATACTGGTAGTCAAAGGCGTGATAGAGAGCCAGCAACTGAAAGAGCAAGAGGTAGTTAAAGAGAACCACCACTGCTGTCGCAATCCAAGCTTGCTCGATAAAAACCTGCGCCAGCAAGGAAAGCAAGAGCAGACGAAGACTGAGAGCAAAGAGGTCTCCATTTCGCAAATAAGAACGCAGATAGAGATTTTGCCAAATCTTTCCAGGCACCTTCTGAACAACCTTTAGGATAAAGTCCAGATAAGCACGACGCTTGACGCTGTTTGAAATTCCCTTGACCTGCGTAAAAAGTGCAAAGAAACGAAGCAAGACTTGCTTACGCTTGCTTTCTTGGGAAATGACATAATCCCAGTCTAGTCCAGTTTCAGTAAAAAACTTGCTGGCCTTTTGACGAAAGAGGAAATATTTTCCTACTCCCAATAAAAGCACATAGACCAGAAAAACAGGCAAGCCATAACCCATGGCTAAAAATAAGGGCGCAAATAAAAGCAAGAAAAAAGTCTGGACAAAGAGCCAAAAGACTAGGGAAATGCCAGTTTGACGCTTAAGATGGAGCTTGATTTCCTCTTCTCCGACCAAGAGAAAGAGCTTGTCTGGAGCCTCCATATAGGTGGCAATTCCTCCCCAAAGCAACAGTAAAACAGACGTAATCCCTACAAATAAAAGGATAGGCCAATGATTTTCAGGAAAATCTTGTAAGAGTTGACTGTACTGGTAGGCTAGAAAGCCCAGCAGAACAAGCAGGAACAAGATAAAGTGGTCATTGAGAACATAGCGCAGATAACCAAGACACTCCTTACGAAAAGCCTGCTTTCTCTTTAAAAACAAGTCTTTCATAGCTCCTCCTCTTTGGTCAGAGCCAAGTAAATATCATTCAAACTAGCCTCAGGCATGTTAAAGGCTTCGCGCAGTTGCAGGAGATTTCCCTTAGCACGCACCTCTCCCTTGTGAAGAATAACAAAGGCATCACACATCTTCTCCGCCGAATCCAGCACGTGAGTACTCATGAGAATAGACTTGCCTTTTTGCTTTTCCACTTCCAAAAGCTGAATCAAGTCCGCAATAGCCAGCGGATCCAGACCAAGGAAAGGCTCATCCACGATGAAAAGACTTGGATCCACCACAAAAGCACAGATAATCATGACCTTCTGCTTCATCCCTTTTGAAAAATGAACAGGAAACCAGTCTAATTTCTGGTCCAGACGAAACATTTTTAACAAGGGCTCTACTCGATCAAAAGCCACTTTCTGCTCAATACCATAAGCCATAGCAACCGTTTCGATATGCTCTCTGAGAGTCAATTCCTCATACAGGCTAGGCGTCTCAGGAATGTAGCCAATTTGCTTGCGGTAGCTAGTCGCATCTTCTTGAAGAGTAAGTCCATTGATATTGATGGAGCCACTATAAGGTGTCAAGAGACCGATAATCTCATTAATAGTCGTCGATTTCCCAGCACCATTGAGACCAATCAAACCGACCAGCTGCCCACTTTCAACGGTAAAGGACACATCTTTCAAGACAGGGACATGAACATAACCACCTGTCAGGTTTTTAATTTCTAACATATTTTCTCCAAATCTGGTATAATGTAGCTATATTATATCAAAATTCAATACAGTAGAGGTAGATTTTATGTCAGATTGCATTTTTTGTAAAATCATTGCAGGGGAAATTCCTGCTTCAAAAGTATATGAAGATGAGCAGGTTCTTGCCTTTCTTGATATCTCTCAAGTGACACCAGGACATACCTTGGTCGTGCCAAAAGAACACTATCGCAATCTTTTGGAAATGGACGCTACTAGCGCCAGCCAACTCTTTGCCCAAGTACCAAAAGTAGCTCAAAAAGTCATGAAAGCTACCAAGGCTGCTGGCATGAATATCATTGCCAACTGTGAAGAAGTCGCTGGTCAAACCGTCTTTCATACCCATGTTCACCTCGTACCTCGCTATAGTGCGGACGATGACCTCAAGATTGATTTTATCGCCCACGAACCAGACTTTGACAAACTCGCTCAAGTCGCTGAAACTATCAAAAACGCCTAAGGAGTTGCTATGAAATTATCCAATCTACTGCTATTTGCAGGAGCTGCAGCCGGAAGTTATCTGGTCACAAAAAATCGCCAAACCATCACAGATGAAGTCTTGAATACAACTGACCGCGTTCAAGCTATCAAGGACGATGTGGATATTATCCAAAATAGCCTACAAATCATCGACCAGCAAAAAGAACTCATCAAGGAATACCAAGAAGACCTGACTTACAAGTTTAAGGTCTTAGAAAAAGATATCCAGACTAGACTAGCTGTCATCAAAGAAACACAGGAAATCGAAGATAAGTAAAAAGAGCCACTCGGCTCTTTTTGCTTTATTCTCCTTCAAAGGCATCTTTAATATGGTCAAAGAAGCCCTTTTTCTTTGGATTGACTTTCAAATCTCCTGCAGCTGCGAATTCTTTCAAAGCTGCTTTTTGGCGTTCGTTCAAACCTGTCGGTGTTACGACATTAACGGTAACATATTGGTCACCAACTGCACCACCACGAAGGCTCGGAGCTCCTTTGCCACGTAGACGGAATTTCTTACCAGTCTGAGTTCCCTCTGGGATAACCAATTCAACATCACCGTGAACAGTTGGAATATCTACTGTGTCACCAAGAGCTGCTTGGACAAAGTTGAGATTCAGATTGTAGAAGATAGTAGTTCCTTCACGTTCAAACTTGTCGCTGGCTTCCACAGAAACCACCACGTACAAGTCACCGTATGGTCCACCGTTAAATCCTGCTTCACCCTGACCAGCTAAGCGAATTTGTTGACCAGTTTCCACACCAGCAGGGATTTTCACATGTACGCTATGAGCTTGTTTTTCATGACCAGTACCGTGACAGGTTGTACATGGATCTTTGATTTCTTTTCCGCGACCGTGACAGACATCACAGGTTACTTGGCGACGCATCATACCAAGCGGAGTCTGCGTATCGACGTTAATGACACCAGCACCATGACAGCGTCCACAAGTGACTGGACTTGTTCCTGGCTTAGCACCTGAGCCATTACATGTGCGACAGCTAGCTTCACGGTTATATTTGACTTCTTTTTCAGCTCCAAAAATAGCTTCTTCAAAGGTCAAGTTCACACGATACTGGAGGTCATCCCCCTGACGAGGAGCGTTTGGATTGCGCGAAGCACCGCCTCCGCCGAAGAAACTTGAGAAGATGTCCTCAAAACCACCGAAGCCACCTGCCCCGTTGAAACCTCCGAAACCACCAGCACCACCAAAGCCACCATTGGCACCCGCAGCACCATATTGGTCATAGGCTGCACGTTTTTGGTCGTCACTCAAAGTCTCATAGGCTTCTTGAACTTCCTTGTACTTGTCCTCAGCACCAGGCTCCTTGTTGATATCTGGGTGGTATTTTTTCGAAAGCTTACGATAAGCCTTTTTGATCTCGTCTGCCGAAGCGTTTTTTGACACCCCCAGACGATCATAAAATTCAGTATTGTTCATACAAGATACCAAGACCGTAAAATTCGACTGAAAAATAGGAAATCTGACGCTGGAGCGATGCTCCTAGGCAGATTTATCTTTTTTCCGAGAATTTAGGTCGGGTTCAGTTCCTTTCTGTTATATTTAGTAAGAAAGCTCAGAGTGCGAGTTCAATTCCCTGAACACCCTTATTCCTTTCTATAATTTTCATGTAAATCTTTAGAGGCTGTTTTCTATACTCTGCTTCACTTGATTAAACTCTTCATCTGATAGAGTAAATATCAAATCCTCTTCAGCATACTCGTTCTGTTCTTTAAAATAGTTGTCCGTATTCTCTGCCAACCCTAAACCGAAAATCACTTTTCTTGCAAACTCTTGATGCGCAAAACCGATAGCCGTAATGATTCGTTTATCTTGGACAAGAACTTTCGGTTGGAAATTCTCACGTGGAAGAAATTCAAAATAGTCAAAGAAGTTTTGCCAAATCCCACCTGTAAATTTCGTATCGTTCAACAAGCCTGCTTTCGCCAATAAAAGGGGCGCTGAAGAAATGGCTGCAATTAGGATATCTTGCTCACTAAGACTTCTCAAAAACGAGATCAATTTCTCATCCTGTAGAGCAGGCCCTATATTTACCATTCCTGGCAAAATGACACAAGAATACTCTTCTATACATACTTGATCCAATGTTTTTGTAGGTAAACAAGGCAAGCCATCCTCAGAGACCACCATCGAATGATCTGAAGCTACATAATCAATCGTGATGTCAAAAGACAGAGCTAAAGCACTTGTTAAAGAGGCTATCTCATAAAGAGAAAAATTAGGATAAATGACACAAAGCACTTTTTTCATAAGCGACATCCTCTATTTTATCGAAAAACAGAGGCTGGGTTGCAACCTCTGGATTTCTTCTTATCATTATTAACATTTAGGCAAAGCACCTTTGTGATTAGTCATTCTTAACGAGTTAGGCTTAACTGAGTTTCGGCTAAAAACTTCGGAAAAAAGATAAGCCATCTTTTGTACATCGCACAAGGCGATGGCTTCCTATTTTTCTTTCGTTTTCTTAACGCCTCAACATCTTACTTCTCCGTAAACTCTCCGTCTACGACGTCATCACCTGCGTTTCCTGTTGCTTGTGCGCCTTCTGCTCCTGCTTGAGCTTGTTGTGCTGCTGCGGCTTGTTCGTAAAGTTTGACAGCAAGTCCTTGAGCTTTTTCGTTCAATACTTCAAGTTTTGCTTTCATATCTTCCAAGTTGTTGTCTTCTTGAGCTTTCTTAAGGTCATCAAGAGCAGCTTGGGCAGCATCACGTTCTGCATCGAAGCCTTTGCCTTCAGTTTCCTTGATTGTCTTTTCAGTCGCAAAGATTGCTTGGTCTACTTCGTTACGAAGGTCAACTTCTTCTTTACGTTTCTTATCTGCTTCAGCGTTAGCTTCTGCATCTTTCATCATGCGGTCGATTTCTTCGTCAGTCAAACCTGAGTTAGATTGGATGACAATTGTTTGTTCTTTTTGAGTTCCAAGATCTTTAGCTTTAACAGATACGATACCGTTCTTATCAATGTCAAATGTTACTTCGATTTGAGGAATTCCACGAGGTGCAGCTGGGATATCAGTCAATTGGAAGCGTCCAAGAGTCTTGTTATCTGCTGCCATTGGGCGTTCACCTTGAAGAACGTGGATATCAACGGCTGGTTGGTTGTCTGCCGCAGTTGAGAAAACTTGTGATTTAGATGTTGGAATAGTAGTGTTGCGATCGATAAGTTTTGTGAAGACTCCACCCATTGTTTCGATACCAAGTGACAATGGTGTTACGTCAAGAAGGACAACGTCTTTCACATCACCAGTAATCACACCACCTTGGATGGCAGCACCCATAGCAACTACTTCATCAGGGTTAACTGATTTGTTTGGTTCTTTACCAGTTTCAGCCTTAACAGCCTCTACAACGGCTGGGATACGAGTTGAACCACCAACAAGGATAACTTCATCGATTTCTGACAAGCTCAAACCTGCATCTGAAAGGGCTTGACGAACTGGCACTTTTGTACGTTCTACAAGGTCACGAGTCAAATCGTCAAATTTCGCACGAGTCAAAGTCATTTCCAAGTGAAGAGGTCCAGCCTCACCGGCAGTGATAAATGGCAAGCTGATTTGTGTTGAAGTTACACCAGAAAGGTCTTTCTTAGCTTTTTCAGCTGCATCTTTCAAACGTTGCATTGCCATCTTGTCAGTAGACAAGTCAATACCGTTTTCTTTCTTGAATTCTGCTACCAAGTGGTCGATGATTTTTTGATCAAAGTCGTCACCACCAAGTTTGTTGTCCCCTGCAGTTGACAATACATCGAAGACACCGTCACCCAATTCAAGGATAGATACGTCGAATGTACCACCACCAAGGTCAAATACCAAGATTTTTTCTTCTTTGTCAGTCTTGTCCAAACCGTAAGCAAGAGCTGCTGCAGTTGGTTCGTTAACGATACGTTCTACTTCAAGACCAGCGATTTTACCAGCGTCTTTAGTTGCTTGACGTTGTGCATCGTTGAAGTAAGCTGGAACTGTGATAACTGCTTTAGTTACTTTTTCCCCAAGGTAGTCTTCAGCATAGCCTTTCAAGTATTGAAGGATCATAGCTGAGATTTCTTGTGGAGTGTATTCTTTACCATTTGCAGAAACTTTTTCAGAAGTTCCCATTTTAGATTTGATAGAGATGACTGTATCTGGGTTTGTAACTGCTTGACGTTTTGCAGCATCACCAACGATGATTTCACCGTTTTTGAATGATACTACAGATGGAGTTGTGCGGTTTCCTTCTGGGTTTGCGATAATTTTGCTTTCAGTTCCTTCAAGAACTGCAACTGCTGAGTTTGTTGTACCTAAGTCAATACCGATAATTTTAGACATGTGTTTTTCTCCTTAAATTTTATATTCTATTTTTCTTTTTGATACTCTTCTTAAGTGGCGGCGCCGTCAGAGCTTGACTTCGTCAATCTCTTTGACTAAACTTTGAGCCTAAGGTCTAAAAGTTTGCGCAAATAGCGCCACGGCGAAGAGTATCGTCTTTGGTTCGCTTCGCTCACTATTGCAAAGCCAAATATATTTTATCTTTCTTCATAGTTTATTGTCTTTTCGGACAAGTTTTTTAAGTTCTCTAGCCTAGTTGTACACCACTACCATTGCTGGGCGTAGGATGCGGTCATGGAGTTTATAGCCTTTTTGGAAGACTTGGGCGATGGTATCTGCTGGGTGTTCATCGTCTGCTGGGAGAGTTTGGATGGCCATATGGTAGTTATGGTCAAATTCGCCGTCAGCTGCGATTTCTTCGATTCCTTCTTCTTTTAAAGCGTGAACCAAGCTCTCTTGCACCATCTCCAATCCTTTTTTGACATCGTCTGTCAAACCTTCAACTGCGAGTGCACGTTCTAGGTTATCCAAAGAAGGGAGAATCGCTTTTGCCAAGTCCTGGCTACGATAACGTTGCAAGTTTTGACGCTCTTCATTGGCACGGCGTTGAATATTTTGCATTTCTGCATGAGCCCGAAGGTATTTATTTTCGAACTCATCCGCACGTTCATTTGCCAAGTCCAACTCAGACTTCTCAGGAGTTGTTTCTTCAGCTGTTTCCACAACTTCCTCTTCTTGAACTTCTTCTACTTCTTCATTTTTTATATCTTGGGCCATTTTCGCCTCCTTTAATGATTTCAATCTTAATGTACTTCGTAATGATTACTGCTGAGGTAGCGGTAAAAATCTGTCAACTTCATGGTCAAAACACGGTTGACCACATTGACTTGGTTGATTAGCTGTTGGTAATCCAGATTAACTGGACCGATAATTGCTAAAATTCCAACTCCCCGATAAGGGATGAGGAACTTGCTACTAATCACCGCCAGATCTGCTAGACAGGACTCTTGACTGTCCGCAACACGGACATTTTGCATCTGATCTTCATGCAGCCCTTCACGAATCTCCAAGGCCACCTTTTGCGGTTGATCAAAGAACTGGTATGCTGCCAGATTGGCAAAATTCAAGAGATTGACCTTACCCGCCACCACAATATTTTCGTTGAACATTTCCTTAAAGATGTGTTCAAAGAGATCAATCACATTGTCCGTTGTTGTAAAGTAACGCTGGATAATCTGCGGAATCTCCGTCCGAATCTTGTAGTGGATATCTAGAACAGTGTGACCGAGGAAACGTTCCTGAATGATTGCCTTCAGTTTCAGCAAATCTTCCTGCAAGAAGTTCCTTGGAATCAGAAACTGACTGGTAACCGTTCGAGACTCGTCTAAGGTAAATACTGCCAAGGCTGTATGTTGCCCTAAAACCACGATATCAAAGGCTGTCAATCGTTGTCTGCTCGGCTCAACATCCAGTGCTACTACCGTACAGCCACTCAAGTCTGTTAGTAGATTAGCAGCTTCTTGCAGAATATCCTCCAATTTGAAGAATTCCTGATCAAAGGCTTTGACAATCTCATAAACCTCATTTTCAGCCAGTCGGTCAAAATCCAGTGAGTGTTTCACATAGTACTGAAAACCAGCAACACTTGGCATGCGACCGCTTGAAGTATGAGCCTTCTCAAGCAAACCTTGCTTTTCTAAAGCCGCCATGTCATTACGAATGGTAGCACTGCTAGAGTTAATAGACTCTTGCAAGGCTTTGGATCCGACAGGTTCGTGCGTTTTGGTAAAGATGTCAATAATCAGATTTAGAATATCCTGCTGACGCTCTGTAACCATCTCATCACTCCTCTCCGTCTGATCAATTAGCACTCAATACACTCAAGTGCTAACTTATGATTCTATTATACACCCTTAGAAGAGAATGTCAAGATAAAAACTCAAAAAATTAGCACTCTTTTACCAAGAGTGCTAAAAATCAGTCTGAAGACCTAGAACCTTACCTTCCATCTACTTGGTATTTCTTTTTAAGTCTGAAAAAACCATGGATTAGATAAGAAATCAGAAAGGCATATAAAAGAAAAATAATGAAGAAAGACATAGAAAGCTCTTCTTTAAATACACTCATACAAACAACAAGACCGCCTAAGAAAGTAGCTGTACAGGAACGAAGTCTAGATCGCATAACTTCCCACCTGAGATTATTACTTATATAGACTTGATCCTCTGAAAGTATATCAGAAGCTGGTTTACGAAAAATTGAACAAAAACCTGTTTCTATCAATTCCCAACCGCTATTTCTAAAATCTTGCAATTCATGCTGATACTTTTTAAGAAATCTAGAATCATAGATACGGTAGATGACATCGTCCGGTTGACATTGGTCAAAATAGAAAAAACCAAAACGACTCGTTCTATATCTCCAACCTTTCAAGTGCATCTCATGCAAATACTCTTCTTCCTTATCCAAATCAAGAATGGTGAAAATCCGAAATTGCTTTTTATTTATCATGACTTCCCCTCCAATTTTGAGCATACCTACCCTATCATAAATCTGATAATTCCTTCTTTTTATGCCATAACTTCCAACCAATATAGGAAACTATTAACAAAAGAATCAAAGACAAGAAAATATCTAACCCGACCGCAAGTAAACTCCATAGACCATACGCATTACTTCTATTGAGCAATTTAAGTAAGAATGGTATATGTATGGCTAGCAAAAGTAAAACAGGTACTAATCGCAGTCTTAAAATGCGATTAACCATATCCAACTTGTTAGTAGCATCGTTATAAATTTCAAACTCTGTAGCCGATTCAACTTTAGAATGTGCTTTTCTAAAATAGGAAAAACTATTAAAGTCTGTAATATGCTCCCAGCCATAATCTTTAAATAGTTGTAAATAGGAGGTTCTCTCTGATTTTTCCATTGGGTAAAAATCCAACTGATAAGATACTTGCTCAGGCTGACACTTTTCAAAGGTATACTTAACTGCAAACAATAAGATAGAGTAGCTTACTTTTCTAAGTTTCCAGCCCTTAGCATGCATTTCTCTAAAGTATAGAGCCTCCCTCTCATAATCCGCAATTGTAAAAATTCGATAAACAATTTTCTTTTCCATCATACTTCCTCCCGACTGTTTCTATAGAGCCGTTCAATACGTTTCAATTCAATATCTAAGACCTTGCGTCCCAAGTCTGTAATCTGATAGATTTTCCGTTTCTCCTCTTCTCGGACAAAGGCAATCAAGCCATCCTTTTCCATTTTTGACAAGGTACCATACATAGTCCCAGGACTAATTAAAACTTGCGAATCTGTCATCTCCTTGACTTTTTGTGTAATACCATATCCATGATTCTCCTTTTGCAGATAGAACAAGATATAAAAACCCGTTTCCGTCATAGGAAGATAAACACGACGGATCTTATCCGTTAATTCCATTTATAGCCACCTCCTATTTAGTTCGATATATCGCACTTCGTTATATTAAATATATCACAGTTCGATATGAAACGCAAGAAAAAAGATCACCCACAGGCAATCTTTCTTCTATATTAGTAAAGGTCTAAATAATTATCAATTTCCCATTGTGAAACGAAGGTTGCATAACTTGCCCATTCGATTCGCTTGGCTTCAAGGAAACTAGTATAGATATGTTCTCCAAGAGCTGCTCTGACAACCTCATCTTCAGTCAGAGCTTTCAAAGCGTTGTGAAGTGTTGATGGAAGGTCTGTAATACCAGCTTCCTTACGCTCTTCTGCTGTCATGATGTAGATATTTTCTTCGATAGGAGCTGGTGCTTCGATTTTATTTTCAATACCATGCAAACCAACTTCCAACAGCACAGCCATCGCGATATATGGGTTTGCCATCGGATCCACTGAACGCAACTCAAGACGAGTTCCCATACCACGTGAAGCAGGCACGCGTACAAGTGGCGAACGGTTACGACCAGCCCAAGCAATGTAAACAGGCGCCTCATAACCTGGAACCAAACGTTTGTATGAGTTAACCGTTGGGTTCATGATGGCAGTATAGTTGTAGGCATGCTTGATCAAACCGCCAAGGAAATGGTAGGCAGTTTCTGACAACTGCATTCCTTTTGGATCATTTGGATCAAAGAAGGCATTGTTTCCTTCTGCATCAAACAAGGACATATTACAGTGCATACCTGATCCAGCAATACCAAATTTTGGTTTAGCCATAAAGGTTGCATAAAGCCCATGTTTGCGAGCAATGGTTTTAACAACAAGTTTGAAGATTTGAATCTTATCACAAGCACGGAGAACTTCATCGTACTTAAAGTCAATCTCGTGTTGTCCAACAGCAACTTCGTGGTGACTGGCTTCTACTTCAAATCCCATTTTGGTTAAGACATTGACAATCTCACGACGTGTATTGTCAGCAAGGTCAGTAGGCGCCAAATCAAAGTAGCCACCCTTGTCATTTACTTCAAGTGTTGGATCCCCATTTTCATCCAGTTTAAATAGGAAGAATTCTGGCTCTGGCCCAAGGTTGAAGGATTTAAATCCCACTTCTTCCATGTGACGAAGAGCACGTTTCAAATTGCCACGAGGGTCACCTGCAAATGGCTCACCTTCTGTTGTATAGACATCACAGATCAAACCTGCAACACTTCCATTTTCATCTCCCCACGGGAAGACTGTCCATGTATCCAAGTCAGGGTACAAGTACATATCCGACTCATTGATACGTACAAAACCTTCAATAGAAGATCCATCAAACATAGCCTTGTTTGACAAGACTTTATCTAACTGTTCATCTGTAGCAGGAATTTCGACGTTCTTCATCGTCCCCAAAATATCTGAGAACATAAGACGAATAAAGGTAACATTTTTTTCCTTGACTTCACGACGAATATCTGCAGCTGTGATTGGCATGAGTTTTCTCCTTAATGTATGACTACTTGCGGTTGCCTAACCGCGACCAAAAGGTGACCGTACTGAAGCAAAGCGACCCTGTTGGAGGAGTTCATTATGAAGTGCACGACGCACCTCAGTCTGACTCACCGCTTTCTTGGATTTCGCTTCACGTTCAGCATATTTTTTCTTAATGGCAGCGATATTATAACCTTCAGAGATATAATCTTTGATTTCAAGCAGACGATCCATGTCATTCAAAGAATACATGCGACGGTTTCCTTCGTTTCGATCAGGCTTGATCAACTCTTGATCTTCATAATAACGAATCTGACGCGCCGATAAATCGGTCAACTTCATAACACTGCCGATAGGAAAAACAGCCATATTTCGGCGAAATTCTTTTTCCTTCATTTACAATTTCCTTCTTTCTGTCTATTATAGTCTAAAAAAAGACAAACGTCAATTGATAATGTTATAAAATGTAACATTATTTTTCTTTTTTCTCTAAAAAGAGACGAATACGATCAATATCGTAATTTACGAGAATTGCGACAAAAACTCCCATGAAAGTTTCTGATACACGCGCAAATACGTACAAAATCGTTTCACCACTCGGAATCGATAGGGTAATGATTAACATAGCTGCTACACCACCAATAACCCCTGCTTTGTTATTCATGGCTACATTTGTCATAATGGTTAACATGGTACAGATTGGAACAACTACCAAGGTCACCCAAAAGGCTTCGTGGAAAAAGGTATTTAATAAGAAGAAGACCAAGGCATAGAGGCCACCGATACTATTTCCAAGAATACGCGAAGTCCCAAAATGAACACTCTTATCAAAACTCTCCCTCAGGCTAAAAACAGCTGTCAAAGCACCGATTTGAAGACCTTTCCAACCAAAAAAGCCAAAAATCAAGAGAACTAGAAAAACAGCAATACCTGTTTTAAAGGTTCGCATACCAAGTTTGAACTGGGATTTATCGAATTTATATTTTTTAAAATAACTCATAATCTCAACTTTCTATTTCCATTTTATCATAAATTAGGTGATTTTATGAGCAATAGTTGAGAGGAAGCGTTTTTATTTCGAGTAAAAGAAAAGAGGAATTTTCATCCCTCTCTTCTTTGATTTATTTATGAAATCTTATTTTTCTGTCAAGGCTGCAAGTCCTGGAAGAACTTTACCTTCAAGAAGTTCCATTGATGCTCCACCACCAGTAGAGATCCATGAGAACTTGTCTGCACGTCCAAGGTTGATTGCTGCGGCAGCTGAGTCACCACCACCGATGATTGATTTAACGCCTGGTTGTTTCACGATAGCGTCCATCACACCAATTGTACCAGCTTGGAAGTCTGGGTTTTCAAATACACCCATAGGTCCGTTCCATACAACTGTTTTGGCACCAGTCAAAGCTTCATCAAATTTAGCGATAGATTTTGGACCGATGTCAAGACCAAGGAAGCCTTCAGAAACTGCTTCACCTTCAGTGTCACGCACTTCAGTATAGCCAGCAAATGCGTTAGCTTCTTTTGAGTCAACTGGCAAGATCAATTTACCGTTTGCTTTTTCAAGAAGAGCTTTGGCAACATCCAATTTGTCTTCTTCTACAAGTGAGTTACCGATTTCGATACCTTGTGCTTTGTAGAATGTGTAAGTCATACCACCACCGATAAGAACTTTATCAGCTTTTTCAAGCAAGTTTTCGATAACACCGATCTTATCTGAAACTTTTGAACCACCAAGAATCGCTACGAATGGACGTTCTGGAGTTTCAACTGCTTCTTGGATGTAGGCAATTTCGTTTTCAAGAAGGAAACCAGCAACTGCTTTTTCAACGTTTGCTGAGATACCAACGTTAGATGCATGTGCACGGTGAGCTGTACCGAATGCATCGTTTACGAAGATACTATCTCCAAGTGATGCCCAATATTTACCAAGTTCAGGATCGTTTTTAGATTCTTTCTTGCCATCAACATCTTCGTAACGAGTGTTTTCAACCAAGAGAACTTGTCCATCTTCAAGAGCGTTGATAGCTGCTTCCAATTCAGCACCACGAGTGACACCTGGGAAAACAACGTCTTGGCCCAATTTAGCTGCCAAGTCTGCTGCTACAGGAGCAAGTGATTTACCAGCTTTATCAGCTTCTTCTTTCACACGTCCAAGGTGAGAGAAAAGAATTGCACGTCCACCTTGTTCGATGATGTACTTAATAGTTGGAAGAGCTGCTGTGATACGGTTGTCGTTAGTGATTACGCCATCTTTCAATGGTACGTTGAAGTCAACACGAACGAGGACTTTTTTACCTTTCAAGTCAACGTCTTTAACAGTAAGTTTTGCCATGTTACAAAAACCCCTTTATTTATTTTATTCGAAACTATTATATCACACTTTGGAAATATAAGGAAAGATTTCACAAGATTTTTCGATATTTAATCTTTGTGACATCCTAGAGTATATTATTTTTGCTTTTTCTAACGAATTTTCTTTCTAAAATCTTAGCTTAACACTTGTTAGATTTACTTTTATCCTTTAAAATAGAATAGGAGAAATTCCGTTATTATTTTTCGGAGGAAAAAGAAATGTCCATTAATTGGCAGGAAATTTTATTTCACTTTTTAGGTGGTCTGGGACTATTCTTATATAGTATCAAGACCATGGGAGACGGTTTGCAACAAGCTGCTGGAGATCGCCTTCGGTTTTACATTGACAAATATACCAGCAATCCGTTCTTCGGTGTGCTAGTTGGTATCGGTATGACGGCGCTAATTCAGTCAAGTTCTGGTGTCACAGTCATTACAGTGGGGCTAGTCAGCGCAGGACTTTTGACCTTGCGTCAAGCTATCGGTATTGTCATGGGTGCCAATATTGGAACTACCGTTACATCCTTTATCATCGGTTTTAAGCTAGGAGATTATGCCTTACCAATGCTTTTCATCGGAGCGATTTGTCTCTTCTTCACCAAGAATCGCTCTATCAATAACATCGGACGTATCATTTTTGGTGTAGGTGGTATCTTCTTCGCTCTCAATCTTATGAGCGGTGCAATGGAACCTCTAAAAGACCTGCAAGTCTTTAGAGACTATATGGTTGAACTAAGCAAGAGTCCTATTCTAGGTGTCTTTGTCGGAACTGGACTAACCCTACTCATTCAAGCTTCTTCCGCAACTATCGGTATCCTACAGAATCTTTACGCAAGTGGTTTGATTGATCTACAAGGTGCCCTACCAGTCTTGTTTGGTGATAATATCGGAACGACCATTACAGCTATTATTGCTTCTCTTGGAGCTAATATCGCTGCCAAACGTGTTGCTGGTGCCCATGTCGCCTTTAACGTGATTGGTACGGTTATCTGTATTGTCTTCCTTGTACCTTTCACTGGCTTGATTCAATGGTTTGAATCTACACTCAATCTGGCTCCAGAAATGACCATTGCCTTCGCCCACGGAACCTTTAATATCACAAATACTATTATCCAATTTCCATTCATCGGAGCCTTGGCCTACTTTGTAACCAAGCTCATCCCTGGTGAAGATGAAGTTGTCAAGTACGAGCCACTTTATCTTGATGAGCATTTGATTAAACAAGCTCCATCAATCGCTCTCGGAAATGCCAAAAAAGAACTCCTTCACTTGGGAAATTATGCTTCTAAAGCCTTTGACCTTTCATACAACTACATCATTGACCTTAATGAAAAGGTAGCTGAAAAAGGCCACAAGACAGAGGAAGCCATCAATACCATTGATGAAAAATTAACTCGTTACCTGATTACTCTTTCAAGTGAAGCTCTTAGCCAGAAAGAAAGTGAAGTGCTCACCAACATCCTGGATTCATCCCGTGATTTGGAACGGATTGGGGACCACGCAGAAGCACTAATCAATCTGACTGACTACCTTCAACGTAAAAATGTCGAGTTCTCTGAAGCTGCTTTACAGGAATTGGCTGATATCTATCAAAAAACCACTGGCTTTATCAAGGATGCCCTTGATAGCGTGGAAAACAATGATATTGAAAAAGCTCAAAGTCTGATTGAACGCCATAAAGAAATCAACAATATGGAACGTGTTCTCAGAAAGACCCACATCAAACGCCTCAACAAGGGCGAGTGTTCAACGCAAGCTGGGGTCAACTTTATCGACATCATTTCCCACTATACTCGTGTATCTGACCATGCTATGAATCTAGCTGAAAAGGTCATCGCTGAACAAATCTAAGAACCAAGAAGCTATCCTAAATAGGATGGCTTTTTTCTTTTCCTAACCAAGAATTGCTTTTCTAACATATAGAAAAATGCTTTGATTCACAATGGAATCAAAGCATTTTAAAGAGCTCCCCATACATAATCGCAGAAGCCGCAGTTCCTCTGTACTTGGATTCTTCTCTTTTGATAAAGCGAGCCAAGTTGAGCAACTCAGGTGCCGGATGTTTGGGATTTAGGAGCAATTCACGATTGACCAGGCCTGAGAGACGAACTGCCAGCAATTGCTCATTTGTAGTAGGCAGTTTTTTAGCAGTCTCTAGGAGAGCAGCAACTAAATCTTCACTCAAATCATGTCGAGCATGATTGTAAAGATCTTTTATAAGGCTTTCTAGGTTTGGTTCTACCATCCCTACCACCTCCCTTATGGTTTAATAATTTTTAATCAAATCAACCGTTGAACGATCCAATTTCTTCACCAAGGCTTGCAAGAAAGCTTGAGCTTCTAGGAAGTCATCCATAGCGTAGAGGGTTTGGTGAGAATGGATATAACGAGCGCAAACACCGATTGTTGTTGATGGGACACCACCATTTTTCAAATGAGCTGCGCCAGCGTCTGTGCCGCCTTTACCACAGTAGTATTGATACTTGATTCCAGCTTCTTCAGCCGTTGTCAAAAGGAAATCCTTCATCCCTGGGAGAAGCAAGTGACCTGGGTCGTAGAAACGAATCAAGGTTCCATCCCCAATCTTGCCTTGACCGCCATAAACATCACCTGCTGGTGAGCAGTCAACTGCTAGGAAGACTTCTGGGTCAAACTTAGTTGTAGATGTATGAGCACCACGAAGACCAACTTCTTCTTGGACGTTAGAGCCCAGATAGAGTTCATTGCCAAGTTTTTGACCTGACAGAGCTTCCGCCAACTCGCTCACCATGAGAACACCGTAGCGGTTGTCCCAAGCTTTTGAGATGATATTTTTTTCATTGGCTGTTAAGATTGCAGAACTATCTGGTACGATGGTGTCGCCAGGACGGATGCCAAAGCTTTCTGCCTCAACCTTGTCCGCAAAACCACCATCAAAGACGATATCTGCAATACCAGGCATGGTTGGTCCGCCCTTACCACGAGTCAAATGTGGCGGAACAGAACCTGAAATCACAGGAATTTCACGACCGTCACGAGTCAAGAGTTTGAAACGTTGGCTGCTAACCACCATAGGATTCCATCCACCGATTTCTACCACACGAAAGGTACCATCTGGCTTGATTTCGCTGACCATAAAACCAACTTCATCCATGTGAGAAGCAACCAAGATGCGCGGTGCATCCGCAACTTCTGAATGTTTGATACCAAAAATACCACCCAAGCCATCTGTCACCACTTCATCCACGTGCGGTGTCAACTTTTCACGAAGATAAGCACGGACAGGTGCTTCATGACCTGAGATCGCAGCAAGTTCTGTTACTTCTTTGATTTTTGAAAATAATGTTGTCATTTCAGTTCCTTCTTTCTTTCATCCATTTTACCACTTTTTATAGGAGAAGGATAGCGGGAAGGTGGATTGGTTTTTACCCAGTTTTCCAATAAAAGAGAGGGGCAGATATTATTTCAGGAATTTTTCTTTCTTTTTACATTAAATTGTCAGAAAATTTATTGACAGATTAAAGAAATCGTGTTACAGTAATATCCGCAGGTATCTTTCGATACCAAATCTACATGAAAGGACGGGGTATGAAACTTTCTCATTATTTAATTGGCTTACTTCTACTCCTAGTCTTTCTCTCTATTAGCATTGGAACCAGTGATTTTTCATGGGGAAAGCTCTTTGCACTGGATCATGAAACTTGGCTTCTCTTTCAAGAGTCCCGTCTTCCAAGAACTATCAGCATTCTCCTGACCGCCTCTAGTATGAGTATGGCAGGACTTCTCATGCAGACTATCACTCAAAATCAGTTTGCTGCTCCGAGTACAGTTGGAACCACTGAAGCCGCCAAACTGGGAATGGTATTGAGCCTCTTTGTCTTTCCGTCGGCTAGTCTGACCCAAAAGATGCTCTTTGCTTTTGTTTCATCCATCGTATTCACCCTCTTCTTCCTAGCCTTTATGACCATTTTTACTGTAAAGGAAAGGTGGATGTTGCCTCTGATTGGGATCATCTATGGCGGGATTATCGGTTCTGTGACAGAAGTTATCGCCTACCGTTTCAATCTGGTTCAGAGTATGACAGCTTGGACCCAGGGCTCCTTCTCCATGATTCAGACTCATCAGTATGAATGGCTTTTCTTAGGGCTCATTATCCTGATAGCCGTTTGGAAATTATCCCAAACTTTCACCATCATGAATCTAGGAAAAGAAACCAGTGAAAGTTTGGGGATTTCTTACTCTCTACTTGAAAAACTGGCCCTCTTTCTGGTGGCGCTAACGACTAGTGTCACCATGATTACCGTGGGTGGCTTGCCATTTCTCGGAGTCATCGTTCCCAATCTTGTCCGCAAGCGCTATGGAGATAATTTGAGTCAAACCAAACTCATAGTCGCACTGGTCGGTGCCAATCTAGTTCTGGCTTGCGATATCCTATCTCGAGTCTTGATCCGACCCTATGAGCTATCTGTCAGTCTCTTGCTAGGAATCATCGGCAGCCTCGTCTTTATCCTACTTCTATGGAGAGGGGGACAAAAAGATGCTGTCTAAAAGCAAACATAGCAAGCTCTTCTGCCTTCTCATTATTCTTGCCGTCGGAGCTTGTCTCCTCTACTTTTGGCCCATCACCCACCTGTCTGCCTTTGCTTGGAAGTTGCGTTCCCAAAAGATCATCGTTTATCTCTTGGTAGCAATCGCGACTGGGATTTCGACCATTAGTTTTCAAACCCTGACGGAAAATCGCTTCCTGACGCCAAGTATTTTGGGAATCGAGTCCTTCTATGTCCTACTACAAACCCTGCTACTAGTTTTTGAAAACAAATTTCTACAGCTTGGAAAGTCTCCTGTCTTAGAATTCCTAGTCTTACTTTTGCTTCAATCCCTCTTCTTTCTCGCCTTACAAGGCTACTTGAAGACGCTGATGAAGCAAGACCTAGTCTTCATTCTGCTGATCTGTCTAGCGCTCGGAAGTCTCTTTCGAAATATCAGTACCTTCCTCCAAGTCCTGATGGATCCAAATGAATACGATAAACTGCAGAACAGTCTCTTTGCCTCCTTTCAGCATCTCAACACTTCCATCCTAGCCATCGGTTCTCTAATCATCCTCGCTTTGACAATCTTTTTCTTTCGAAAAGCAGTCATTCTGGATGTCTTGCACCTGCAAAGAGAAACAGCTCAGATATTGGGACTCGACGTTGAAAAAGAACAGAAAGAACTCCTCTGGGGCATCGTGCTTTTGACCTCAACGGCCACTGCCCTGGTAGGGCCTATGGCCTTCTTCGGCTTTATGCTGGCTAACCTCACCTACCTGATTGTCAAAGACTATCGGCACAAATTACTCTTTATCGTAGCCATTCTGGTTGGATTTATTAGCTTGACCTTGGGGCAGGCCCTGATTGAACGAGTCTTTGCACTGGAAATTCGCATCAGCATGATCATCGAGAGTGTAGGGGGGCTCCTATTCTTTATCTTACTATACAGGAGGGCGCGTCAGTGAAACTGGAAAACATTGACAAATCCATTCAAAAACAGGATATTTTGCAAGGCATTTCGCTTGAAGTCAGTCCTCAGAAACTGACAGCCTTTATTGGTCCCAATGGTGCTGGAAAATCGACTCTCCTATCCATCATGAGCAGACTGACCAAGAAGGATCAGGGAATACTCAGTATCAAAGGCCGTGAAATCGAAAGCTGGAATTCACAAGAACTGGCTCAAGAACTGACTATCCTAAAGCAGAAAATCAATTACCAAGCCAAATTGACTGTTGAAGAACTGGTCAGTTTTGGACGTTTTCCTTACAGCCGAGGTCGACTTAGATCAGAAGATTGGGAAAAAATCCGAGAAACCCTGACCTATCTAGAACTGACCACCTTAAAAGACCGCTACATCGATAGCCTGTCTGGAGGCCAGCTCCAGCGGGTCTTTATCGCTATGGTACTGGCCCAGGATACGGACTTTATCTTGCTGGACGAACCACTCAACAATCTCGATATCAAGCAAAGCGTCAGCATGATGCAGATTCTTCGGCGACTGGTGGAGGAACTCGGCAAGACCATTATCATCGTCCTCCACGATATCAACATGGCCAGTCAGTATGCAGATGAAATTGTCGCCTTCAAGGACGGTCAAGTCTTTAGCAAGGGAACAACCAATCAAATCATGCAGTCTGACCTGCTCAGTCAACTATATGAGATTCCCATCACGCTGGCTGACATCAATGGCAAAAAGATCTGTATCTATAGCTAGCAACTCAGAAACTCGAGTTAGAAGAAATTTTGTCTCTTAGTCAATAAAACCTAGAGACTCCCTACATCGTTATCACATTTTAAAAAGGAGAAATCATGAAAACATCCCTTAAACTTTATTTCACTGCCCTAGTGGCCAGCTTCTTGCTCCTACTTGGTGCATGTAGTACAAACTCAAGTACCAGCCAGTCGGAGACAAGCAGCTCTGCTCCAACAGAGGTAACCATTAAAAGTTCACTAGACGAGGTCAAACTTTCAAAAGCGCCTGAAAAGATTATTACCTTTGACCTCGGTGCTGCGGATACTATTCGCGTTTTAGGTTTTGAAAAGAATATCGTCGGAATGCCTACAAAAACTGTTCCGACTTATCTTAAAGACCTAGCTGGAAAAGTTAAAAATGTTGGTTCTATGGTTGAGCCAGACCTAGAAGCCCTTGCTGCTCTTGAACCAGACCTAATTATCGCTTCACCACGTACCCAAAAATTCGTAGATAAGTTCAACGAAATCGCTCCGACTGTTCTCTTCCAAGCAGGCAAAGATGACTACTGGACTTCTACCAAGGCTAATATCGAATCCCTAGCAAGCGCCTTTGGTGAAACTGGTACACAGAAAGCCAAGGAAGAATTGGCCAAGCTAGACAAGAGCATCCAAGAAGTCGCTACTAAAAATGAAAGCTCTGACAAAAAAGCCCTCGCAATTCTCCTCAATGAAGGAAAAATGGCAGCCTTTGGTGCCCAATCTCGTTTCTCTTTCTTGTACCAAACCTTGAAATTCAAACCAACTGATACTCAATTTGAAGATTCTCGCCACGGACAAGAAGTCAGCTTTGAAAGTGTCAAAGAAATCAATCCTGACATCCTCTTTGTCATCAATCGTACCCTTGCCATCGGTGGTGACAACTCAAGCAACGATGGTGTCCTAGAAAATGCCCTCATTGCTGAAACTCCTGCCGCTAAAAATGGTAAGATTATCCAACTAACACCAGACCTCTGGTATCTAAGTGGAGGCGGACTTGAATCAACAAAACTCATGATTGAAGACGCACAAAAAGCTTTGAAATAAGCAACTTCAAACTCAATCACATCTTTACATGATAAAACGCATCCTATCAAGCTCACTCAAACCTGATAGGATGCGTTTTTATCATTTTAAAATCTGTTTACCTAGCCTCATTCCCCTTCTTGATTCCGTTTAAGGGAAAAATGGTCTGGGACGGGGTCCTTACCTGTTTTCGACCAGGGATGGCAACGTAAAATCCGAGCCAAGCCCATCAAAACACCCTTGAAGCCATGTTTTTCAATAGCCTGAATCATGTAGTTGGAACAAGTCGGCTCAAAGCGACAAGAGGGTGGAAAGGCTGGTGAGATAAACCGTTGGTAAAAGCGCACAGGCGCTATTAAAATTCGTTTCATTATTTCTTGGTTACGGCCATGGTATGTAGTTGGCTGATTTCTTTTTTGTTAAGACGACGGGATTCTCCTGGACGGAGTCCTGTCAAGTCTAGATGTCCAAAACGAGTCCGTGATAACTTGTCCACTTGAAGACCGACAGCTTCAAACATCTTTTTAACCTGGTGGTTACGCCCTTCATGGATAGTCAACTGCACCACAGAGCGGTTTTTGACTGGATCCACTTTGAGAATTTCATAGACAGCCGGCTTGGTTTTCTTACCATCAATCTCAAGTCCACGGGTCAAGGGGCGGAGATTGTCCTTATTGGCCACACCTTTAACACGCGCGACATAAACCTTGTCAATCTCATTACGAGGGTGAATCATCTCATCTGTAAAATCCCCGTCATTGGTCAAAATCAAGACCCCTGATGTATCCCAGTCCAAACGACCTACAGGGTAGATGCGCTCTTTCACGTTGGGCAAGAGGTCGACAACCGTCTTTCGGCCCTTGTCATCTGTCACACTGGAAATGACACCGCGTGGTTTGTTAAGCAGATAATAGACCTTTTCTTCGTTGTAGATAGGCTGGCCTTCAACTTCGACCTTGTCGCCTGACTTGATGGTCGTTGCTAGTTCACGTACCACCTGGCCGTTAACCGTCACCAAACCTTGCTTGATCAGCTCTTCTGCTTTTCTCCTACTGGCCACACCTGCGTGGGCAATATACTTATTGATTCTCATCTTCTTCTATCCTTTCACCAAATAATTGGCTTTCTTGGGCTTGAATCTCAAGCTCATCAATCACTGGTAATTCTTCCAAATGGTTAATTCCCATGTAATCTAGGAAATAATCTGTAGTCACATAGAGGTTGGGGCGCCCCAACACTTCTTTTTTCCCGTCTTCTCGTATCAAGTCAAAGGCCTGCAACTTTGCCAAGGCCCCACTCGAGTTGACCCCACGGATGGCATCAATCTCTATCCGTGTGATGGGCTGTTTGTAAGCAATGATGGACAAGGTCTCAAGGGCAGCCCGAGATAAACTCTGGTTGATAGGTGCCTTAGAGTATTCCTTCAAAATCTCTGCAAATTGAGGCTTGGTCACCAATCTATAAGCGCCCCCTGTCTCAATCAGAGCCAAACTGGAATCTGGATCCTTTTCATACTTCTGGGCTAATTTTTCTAAACTCTGTTGGATGCCTGTCGGTGGCAGAGAGAGGAGTTCAGCTAACTGGCGGACTCTAATCCCATCTTCACCCGCTACAAACAAGAGCGCTTCTATTTTTGCTAAAGTACTCATCTTTCCTCTCTATCAAGTCTAGCTTTGGGCCACTTGACTTTCTTCCTTCTTTTCCATGAGATAAATATCTCCGAAACTTTCCTCTTGCACAAGAATCAGCTCCTGGGTTTTGATTAACTCTAGGGTTGCCAAAAAGAGGGTGATGACCTCTTGGATATTCTGGGCTTCCTTGAACAAATCCTGCAAGCGCAATTGATCTCGTCCGGTCAAGGACTCTTTCACGATAATCATCATGTCCTCAATCTTATACTCATCCCGCAAGATAGTCGTGTGATTCTGTGCAAACTCCTCTTTTTTCTTGGCTAGGATATTTGAAAAAGCCAAAAAGAGATCAATGGTCGTCTTGTCATGCACAAGCTCCGCATCTTCGTAAATCAACTCTGTCGGTGCTTTGGAATAGTACTGGGCCCGATCTTGGTGCTTGGCTTCCAAGTGCTCCCCCAAGAGCTTGAACTTGCGGTATTCTTCAATTTGAGAGAGAAGATCCTGCTCTAGGTCATCCTCCAAGTCAGTCACTTTTGCTACCTTTGGCAAGAGCTTGCGGCTCTTGATCAGCATGAGCTGACTGGCCATAACCATATACTCCCCCGTTACTTCCAGACGCATAGCCTGCAGGGTTGAGACATAGGCTAGATACTGTTCGATGACTTCCGTAATGGGCACATCGTAGATATCCATCTGATACTTAGAAACCAGATGCAAGAGTAAGTCCAGGGGCCCTTCAAAATCTTTTAATTTAATATCCATTATCTATATTTTTCTATGGTCAGGACTGTTTTTAATCCTAATTTTTTTGCAATTTCGTACAAATCGACCTTGTTTTCAATTTGTCGTAGAATGAACTGTTCCCGCAAGGCTTGGGCTGATAAGGCTGGAAAACCTTTCTCCTTGACAAAGGACTCTAGCTGACGGAAGGCCCACTGACGAGAATAGGCTTTCCCTGCCCTTTCAAAGAGATAGGTCTGCCCCATCAAGGGTTCCAATTCTGAAAGCAAGGTCGTGGGAATGGTGACAATCCTCTGTTGGGAAGCCTTCTGGATTCGCAACACCTGAAAATCCAGATTGATATCCTCAACCTTGAGAGCTAAAATCTCACTCGGCAAGAGCCCCATTTCTAGGATTAAGAGTGCTAGCAAGCGACCCTCTGGATAGTCACTTTCCTGCCAAAAAGAGTCTAGGTCTAACAGTTCTGGCTTTTCGGTCTTCTTTTCAGCTTGTTTAGCTAATTCCAAGCGGTAAAAGCTATCCACTTCTCCTTTTTGATAGAGAAAGTAGAGAAATTGGTTACAGGCCGAAATCTTTCGCTTCTGGGCGCTGATTTTTAGATTGGCTAGCTGGGCTTGGTAAATTTTGAGACTGGTCTCAGAAATCCGCTCGCCTACAATGTCTAAAAATTGCTCTAGATCATACTTATAAGACTGCTTGGAATTTGCAGACAGACCCTGCTTTTCCTCTAAAAAGGCTGAAATCCTGTCTCTCATTTGCATCGAATCTCATATTCCTTACTAAAGTCATGCAAGAGGGCATTGACTGCCTTGAGGATAGACTTGCGAGTAATAATCCCTTGGAAAATACCAGACGCATCCACAACCGGCAAGAAGGACTCATCTACCAGCTTGTGCAAGACCTCCGTGATGGTGAAATCAGGCGAGACGACCGCTACGTCCGTTCTCGTCATATGAACGATATCCGTATCTGCCATGATTTCTTGACTCAAGTCATGCTCCATCTGATAAGCCATAATATCTCTGAGCCCAATAGTTCCAACAAAGTGTTTTTCATCTGTCACAACAGGAACACGGGTATAGGTCATCTGACTAAGCAAGAGGATCGCGTGATCTGCATTGTGGGTATCAATCAACACGGCCAGATTTTCAGCAGGGGTCAAAAAAGTTTCCTCTTGCCCCAACAAGAAAGTCTCAAACTCCTTGGCAATCATCGGCTAAACTCCTTGGACAAGCCCGGATACACCTCATGGTCTCGTGTCAAAAAGTCCACTTTGAAATAACTGTCATCAATCTCCACACGAGCATAGAGACATTCTCTGACGGTCCCACGTGGTTGACTGATGGAACCTGGATTTAGAAAGAGAGTCTTGCCTTCCATCCAAGCACTTGGCACATGCAAGTGACCATAGAGACAGATATCGGCCTCTTCTTCCTGAGCCCAGTAGTCCAACTTTTGAAAATTGAAATTAATGTCAAACAAATGTCCATGAGTTTGGATAATCTTGGTCGAACCAAGCTCAGTCACCAAACATTCTGGGTAGCCGGCGTAAAAGTCCATGTTCCCTTTAACAACGCGGATGCCCTCCCAAAGTGGAGAATCAGGACGCAGTTCAGAATCGCCGTTATGAAAAACGGCATCAACTTTGCCTACATAGCGATCACGGATTTCTTCCACAATCAAGCTATCGCCATGGGAATCACTCATTACAATGATGGTTTGCTTTGCCATGATGGAAATACCTCCAAAAGTTTCTTAACGGCTAAGGCACGGTGAGATTGACTATTTTTTTCTTCAAGGGTTAATTCAGCTGAGGACTTGCCTGTCTCTCCTACAAGGAAGAGAGGATCGTAACCAAATCCATTTTCACCCTTTGGTTCAAAGTTAATGTAGCCAGGCCAGTCTGCTTCAACAACCAAACTTTCCTTGTTGGGACTGGCTACGACTAGGGTTGTATGGAATTGAGCCGAACGGTCCTTGAGTTCAAAGACCATGGCCAATTCGTGCAAGAGTTTGGCATTGTTTTCACGATCAGTAGCTCCCACTCCTGCGAAACGAGCTGACCAGACACCTGGCAAGCCACCAAGGACATCAACTTTAAGTCCAGAATCATCTGCCAGAACCATCTTGCCTGTTAATTGAGAAATAGTTTCTGCCTTGAGACGGGCATTTTCTTCGAAGGTCATGCCTGTTTCAGCTACTTCAGGCAGGTCAGGATAGTCATTAAGATTTTCCACATCGTAGCCTAACTTATCAAAGATAGCTCGGAATTCCTTGGTCTTGCCTTCGTTTCGAGTCGCAATCAATAAGGTTTCTCTGACCTTGCTTGTCTCAAAGAAATCATGAACATCGACCCCTTCTTTGGGCAATTCCACATACAAGAGTTGCCCATTTTCAACCAAGAGCAGAGCCCCTTGACGTTGGATGACTTCCACATTTCGTCCCATTTCTTGGTTGAGGATATCTACCACAAAAGACAATAAACGGTAGAGAGAACCATAGCGTAAAACAGTAACAGAAACAGGAAAACCTCGATCCTCATCTCGAAATCTTTGGGCAAACTCCAATAGAGGAAAATCCAAGTCATCATCCGTCAACGTCCGGACGCCACCAAAAATACCATAGGACCCGACATACCAGTCCTGGTCATCCTTGTATTCATAAATTTTATTTGTCATAATTCTACATGCTCCACATGAATCTCTTTTTCAAGCCATTCTTCACCAATTTGTGCAAAACTTTGGCTGCTGGCTGTTGTGTAAAAACGGTGATGGAGTGGTCCGGCATCGCGACCACGATTGATTTCAAAATAATTAAGTAAGACTGAGATATCCCGTACGCACTCTGCCCCACTATCAATGAGCTGAACCTTGGGTCCCATGACATTTTGAATAATGGGTCTGAGCAGTGGATAATGGGTACAACCCAAAATCAGGCTATCCACCTTTCCCACCAAGGGACGCAGGGTTTCATAGACCACTTTCTTGGTGACACTGGTTGACAGGGCACCAGACTCCACCAAGGGAGCAAACTTGGGACAGGCCAAACTCTCCACCTGTAAGTCCGGATCCAAATCATGGATTTTCTGACGGTAGATGTCTGATTGTACCGTCATGGGTGTTCCAATCACTCCGATTTTCCCACCTTGGCTGGACTTGATAGCTGCCGAAGCTCCTGGCAAAATCACACCTAGGACAGGAATATCTAGTTGAGCCTTAATTTCTTCCCAGACGACGGCAGTCGCAGTATTACAAGCAATGACAATCATTTTGACATCCTTGGTCAAAAGAAAGTTGACCAACTGCCAAGTATATTCACGAATTTGCTCAGCAGGACGGGGACCATAGGGCGCCCGTGCCGAATCTCCAATATAGACGATTTCTTCATGGGGAAGCTGGCGCATGAGCTCGCGCACAACGGTCAAGCCCCCGACACCCGAATCCAAAAAACCAATTGGTCGATTATCCATACAGTCTTCTTTCTAGTCTTTTTCTAGTCTTTTTTCTGATTGATAGTTCATCATGATTATTTATCCTTATGAACTGAATGACAGCCTAATCAACAACTATCTCTCTTAATCATAATCAAATATCAATAGAATGCAAGGAAAAAGTCTCATCCCTAAACCATAGCCAACATAGTGAGAAGTCTGGAACTTTCATCCCAGACTTTTCCTTATTTATTTTTTCTTTTTATTGTTAGCAAGGGCTGCCTTTTGTTGGCGGATGATTTGGTGGTAAACTTGTTGTACCTTAGCTTCGCTTGGTTTTTGACCATTTGCACTCAAAAGAGTACGAACTGCTTCAGCATTCAAACGTGGGTTGTCAGCGAATTCTTTTTCGATTTGCTTACGAACCAAGTACATTCCTCCAAGAGCTCCTCCTAGAAAAGCTAGCACAATCAATACAATTGCTAATAGTAAATCCATCATATTTCTCCTGTTTCTTTTTGAGTCTCTTTCATTATACCATAAACTAGCCACCCTGACTAGTTTGTTTTACGCTTTCAGGGATGGGTAGGCTGTAATAAAGTTGGCTTATTGTTCTAGTCAAAACTAGAAAGAATATAAAAAATACACTCTCTTACCATTCGTTCCCTCCACTTTTTTAATACAAAACAATATCAAATATATATCCTTCTCAAATCCCCTTGACAATACTTCATTAGCTGGTAAAATTAGATTAACAATACAATATAGAAACAAAAGTTCGTCTCATAAAAATGAAAGCGCTTTTAATTAATGAAGGAGGTTTCTATGGAAAAAATTTGGAGGGAGAAATCCTGTCGCTACAGTATTCGAAAGCTAACAGTCGGCACAGCCTCTGTTTTGCTTGGAGCAGTTTTTCTAGCTAGTCATACCGTCTCTGCTGATACTACTGAAGTAAAGCAAAAAGAGGCTACACTGGAGAAAACTACAGCTAAGACAGATAGCGTTACGAAAACAACTGAATCAACCGAGCACACACAGCCAAGCGAAGCAATTGACCATTCAAAACCAGTTCTAGCTGATAATAGTGTTTCTGAAACCAAACCCACTGAAGCTAATGTTGCCTCTGCTACAACTAATCAAGCCAGTACTGAGGCTATTGTCAAACCTAACGAAAATAAGGAAACCGAAAAACAAGAACTACCTGTGACAGAACAAAGCAACTATCAGCTAAACTATGATCGACCAACAGCTCCTTCCTATGATGGCTGGGAAAAACAAGCACTCCCAGTTGGGAATGGTGAAATGGGTGCTAAGGTTTTTGGTCTCATCGGCGAGGAGAGAATCCAATACAACGAAAAAACTCTTTGGTCAGGTGGACCGCGTCCCGACAGTACCGACTATAATGGAGGAAACTATCAGGAACGGTATAAAATTTTAGCAGAAATTCGTAAGGCTCTTGAAGACGGAGATCGCCAAAAAGCCAAACGATTAGCTGAACAAAATCTAGTTGGACCAAACAATGCCCAGTATGGACGTTATCTAGCCTTTGGTGATATCTTCATGGTCTTCAATAACCAGAAAAAGGGGCTGGATACAGTTACAGACTATCACCGTGGTTTGGATATCACAGAAGCCACTACTACAACTTCTTACACCCAAGATGGAACGACCTTTAAAAGAGAAACCTTCTCAAGTTACCCTGATGATGTCACCGTGACCCACTTGACCCAAAAAGGGGACAAAAAACTTGATTTTACAGTTTGGAATAGCTTAACAGAAGATTTACTTGCTAACGGAGACTACTCAGCGGAGTATTCTAACTACAAGAGTGGCCATGTTACGACAGACCCAAATGGTATCCTACTAAAAGGTACAGTCAAAGATAATGGCCTCCAGTTCGCATCCTATCTAGGAATTAAAACGGACGGAAAAGTTACTGTTCATGAGGATAGTTTAACGGTCACAGGGGCCAGCTACGCTACGCTTTTACTCAGTGCCAAGACTAACTTTGCTCAAAATCCTAAAACCAACTATCGAAAAGACATTGACCTCGAAAAAACAGTTAAAGGGATTGTAGAAGCTGCTCAGGGCAAAGACTACGAGACACTTAAAAGGAACCATATCAAAGACTATCAAAGCCTCTTTAACCGCGTTAAACTAAACCTAGGTGGAAGCAATATTGCTCAAACAACAAAAGAGGCCCTTCAAACCTATAACCCAACAAAAGGGCAAAAACTGGAAGAACTCTTCTTCCAATACGGACGTTATTTATTGATTAGTTCATCTCGTGATCGGACAGATGCCCTTCCTGCCAACCTACAAGGAGTCTGGAATGCCGTAGACAATCCACCTTGGAACGCTGACTACCACCTCAATGTCAATTTGCAAATGAACTATTGGCCTGCCTACATGAGCAATCTAGCTGAAACCGCCAAGCCAATGATCAATTACATTGACGATATGCGCTATTATGGTCGTATCGCCGCTAAGGAATACGCTGGCATCGAATCAAAAGACGGACAAGAAAATGGTTGGCTAGTCCACACTCAAGCAACACCATTTGGCTGGACTACTTCTGGTTGGAATTACTACTGGGGCTGGTCTCCGGCTGCTAATGCTTGGATGATGCAGAACGTCTATGACTATTATAAATTCACCAAGGATGAAACCTATCTCAAAGAAAAGATTTATCCAATGCTTAAGGAAACAGCTAAATTCTGGAACTCCTTCTTGCACTATGACAAGGCCAGTGACCGTTGGGTGTCTTCTCCATCCTACTCACCAGAACACGGGACCATCACCATAGGAAATACCTTTGACCAATCGCTAGTCTGGCAGCTATTCCACGACTACATGGAAGTCGCCAACCATCTGAATGTCGACAAAGACTTAGTCACAGAGGTCAAGGCTAAATTTGACAAACTAAAACCACTTCACATCAACAAAGAGGGACGCATCAAGGAATGGTACGAGGAGGACAGTACGCAATTCACAAATGAAGGGATTGAAAATCACCACCGTCACGTTTCCCATCTGGTAGGTCTCTTCCCAGGTACGCTCTTTAGCAAGGACCAGGCTGAATACTTAGAGGCTGCACGTGCTACCCTCAATCACCGCGGAGATGGTGGTACTGGTTGGTCTAAAGCCAATAAAATCAACCTCTGGGCTCGTCTCTTAGACGGTAACCGTGCCCATCGCCTGCTTGCTGAACAGCTCAAATATTCAACCCTAGAAAACCTTTGGGATACGCACGCACCTTTCCAAATCGATGGAAACTTTGGAGCAACCAGTGGAATTGCAGAAATGCTTCTTCAATCACACACTGGCTACATTGCACCATTGCCAGCCCTTCCAGATGCTTGGAAAGACGGTCAGGTTTCTGGTCTGGTTGCCCGTGGTAACTTTGAAGTTAGCATGAAGTGGAAAGATAAAAACCTGCAAAGCTTGTCCTTCCTTTCAAATGTCGGTGGAGACCTAGTTGTAGATTATCCAAATATCGAAGCCAGTCAGGTTAAGGTTAATGGCAAATCTGTCAAAGCAACTGTTCTTAAAGATGGCCGCATTCAACTGGCAACACAAAAAGGTGATGTCATTACCTTTGAACATTTCCCTGGTCGTGTAACCAGTCTGACAGCAGTTAGACAAAATGGCGTCACTGCCGAACTTACCTTCAACCAAGTAGAAGGCGCTACCCACTATGTTATCCAAAGACAAGCGAAAGACGAATCTGGCCAAACCTCTGCAACTAGAGAATTTGTAACCAATCAAACCCATTTTATCGACCGCTCACTCGATCCTCAACTCGCCTACACTTATACTGTTAAGGCTATGCTGGGTAATGTTTCTACACAGGTATCCGAAAAGGCCAATGTCGAAACCTATAACCAATTGATGGATGACCGTGATAGCCGAATCCAATACGGTTCTGCATTTGGAAACTGGGCAGACTCAGAATTATTTGGAGGAACAGAGAAGTTTGCTGACCTTTCACTAGGTAACTATACAGATAAAGATGCGACAGCAACCATTCCTTTCAATGGTGTTGGCATTGAAATCTATGGTCTCAAATCATCTCAATTGGGAATCGCTGAAGTAAAAATCGATGGTAAATCAGTCGGTGAACTGGACTTTTATACTGCAGGTGCAACTGAAAAAGGGAGCCTTATCGGTCGCTTCACAGGATTGTCAGATGGTGCTCATGTGATGACCATCACTGTAAAACAAGAGCATAAACACCGTGGCAGTGAACGTTCCAAAATTTCCTTAGACTACTTTAAAGTTTTACCTGGACAGGGAACAACTATTGAAAAAATGGATGACCGCGACTCTCGCATTCAATACGGATCTCAATTCAAAGATTGGAGCGATACTGAATTATATAAGAGCACAGAAAAATATGCGGACATCAATAACAGTGACCCGAGTACTGCTTCAGAAGCTCAGGCAACCATTCCATTTACTGGAACAGGTATTCGAATTTACGGACTTAAAACATCCGCTCTCGGAAAAGCTCTCGTGACACTAGATGGCAAAGAAATGCCAAGTCTAGACTTCTACACAGCTGGAGCTACCCAAAAGGCAACCTTAATTGGAGAATTTACTAATCTGACCGATGGTAATCATATTTTGACATTGAAAGTTGATCCAAATTCACCAGCAGGTCGCAAGAAAATTTCTCTAGATTCATTTGATGTGATTAAAGCTCCAGCTGTAAGCTTGGATAGTCCAAGTATCGCACCACTTAAGGAAAATGACAAAGAAATTTCCTTAACCCTTCCAGCTGGAGACTGGGAAGCAATCGCTGTGACCTTCCCTGGTATCAAAGATCCACTCGTTTTACGCAGGATAGACGATAATCATCTAGTTACGACTGGGGATCAGACTGTCTTATCAATCCAAGATAATCAGGTACAAATCCCTATCCCTGACGAAACCAATCGAAAAATTGGAAATGCGATAGAAGCTTATTCTATCCAGGGAAATACAACAAGCAGTCCTGTAGTAGCTGTCTTTACCAAAAAGGATGAGAAGAAGGTTGAGAATCAGCAGCCAACTACAAGCAAGGGAGATGACCCTGCTCCTATTGTAGAAATTCCTGAATACACTAAGCCTATCAGTACAGCAGGACAGGAACAACCACCTGTAGTAAATAATCCGGAGTATACTAAACCTATAGGTACAGCAGGACAAGGGCAAGCGCCTACGGTTTCTGTTTCTGAATATAAACTTCGTGTCTTAAAAGATGAAAGGACTGGAGTTGAAATTATTGGAGGGGTGACTGACTTAGAGGGAATTTCTCACATTTCTAGCAGACGTGTATTAGCTCAAGAACTATTTGGTAAGACCTATGATGCTTACGATCTTCACCTTAAAAATCCAACAGATCAGAATTTGCAACCAAAAGGAGCTGTCTTGGTCCGCTTGCCTATTTCCTCTGCTGTCGAAAATGTCTACTACCTAACTCCATCAAAAGAGTTACAGGCACTCGATTTTACTATTCGCGAGGGAATGGTAGAATTTACGACTAGTCATTTCAGCACCTATGCAGTCGTTTATCAAGCTAATGGAGCATCAACTACTGCAGAGCAAAAACCAAGTGAAACAGATATCAAACCATTAGCCAATAGCTCTGAGCAAGTTTCATCTAGTCCAGACCTTGTTCAATCGGCAAATCATTCTCCTAAAGAACAACTTCCAGCTACTGGTGAAACATCCAATCCACTACTATTCTTATCAGGATTGAGTCTAGTCTTAACAGCAACTTTTCTACTTAAAAGTAAAAAGGATGAATCTAACTAACGTTTAACCACACAAAAATCAGGATGAAGATAAGCTTCATCCTGGTTTTTGATTAAAATCAAACATGTTTATCTTAGATGCTAAAAAGGAAACATCAGAACATCGGATTCATCTGCTTAATTCTGCCTATTCTTATCCGAATGCGTTAGCTCTCCGTATATTATCCTTGATCCCTTTTATCTCTAATCCCTACCATGATATCTGTATATAAAACATCATTTATCTTGCTTGAAATATAAAACACGGGTGTAGATTCTTCTAAGTCGTTATCAAGCAATAATTTGGTTAGCAGGTATATCCCCTTATCAAAGTCAACATCTTCCTCTCCAGTAACTCTTACTCCTGCCATTCGAGGAACCAAAAAATAACTGTTATAGGCTGTCCCTTCCATTATCTCTTCTTTTCCTAGATAATCCTCATGAACGGGAAGATAGACTGTGATGTTATATGTTCCATCTTCCAATTCTCCGATATGGGGGCATGAGTAAAATGGATTGCTCTTGGGTGTGTAACCTGCAGCTACTGCTGTTTGAACCATATCTTGAAAGGCTACTGCAATCTCATCACCGACAATATTATAGTTCACACTCAAGACATTACTCATCATTAAGGATTGATTCATACCATATGTAATTTCTGCCATTTTACTTCTCCACTGGGATAATCAAATCTACAAACAAATCATCATAAACAGGTATCAAGACTAGGTATAACTTATCTTGCAACTCCCAACCATGATCACGAATATAAGCTTTCATCTCCTCAATTGTTTCATCCAAGCTACCATCAAATAGAACCCGCTTGCTAATTCCTTCTATATCTAGAGATGCCTGATAATCCAGTTGACTTGTTGGCTCTACTTCAAATATAACTGGAATATAGACTCCCACATCTTGCTTTTCTTCGTTAAATTGAGTTGGAGTCATCTCAAAAATGGTAGGGCCATCTTTATAAATACCATCAGTATAGGGAAGGAGTTCTGTATGAACAAATAACTCCAATAGTTCGTCCGCTTGAATCTGGACCTGGTCTGTCATCAAATGGCTCATATGTAGTTGTATTTCTTTAATCATCTTTAGTTACCTTTCTACTAAATCTATCTCTGTCAAATTCTCTGTTTGAAATCATATCTGGGTTTACTTTTATATGCTTGATTGAAGTCTCTTCCTCAACATCATGACGGTGTTGGTAGGCATAGATAATATAAAACCATATTCTGTATAAAGCAGGTCCAAAAATCATGAATAATAAAGAAGCTCCCCATCCCCAAAAATATTCATATCCAATTATCGCTAAAAAAACACAAATAAAAGATAAAATCATAGGAGGGCCAAATACAAAATTATAGAAATTTTTGGTGGCCTTTTCTGATAAAATTTCTTCAGAGTCTAAGTCAACCATCCAACTCATAACAATATTCATAATAATGGAAAAGATTAGAGGAAGGAAAATTTTTAAACCAAGAAAACTATGGTCGCCACTCATAGCGCTAGTGCCAATAATGGCATAAATATGACCAGTCAGATACATGAGATAGGTTCCAAAACTAGTTAAAATTCCTCGTCTAACATCCAGTAAAAATACCAGATTTAAAACCCAAACAACAATTCCTGTAATAATCAAGCCTTGATACAAAGAGGGATTTTTGAGTACCTCTAACCCTCCTGCAAAAAACGCCAAAAATGTACTGACCCCAAAAAGTTAGACAATTAATTTAAGCAAAGGATTTAGTTCTGTATTGTACAGGGCTAAGTCCTTTTAGTTTTACCTTAATTCGTTTGTTGTTGTAGTAATCAATATAGTCTACAATAGCTTGTTCCAAGTGTTCAAGTGACTGAAACGTATTCTCATAACCATAAAACATTTCAGACTTAAGAATGCCAAAGAAAGATTCCATCATACCGTTATCTGGGCTATTTCCCTTACGTGACATAGATGGTTGAATTCCCTTATTCTTTAAAAAATGATGATAGAAATCGTGTTGGTATTGCCATCCTTGGTCACTATGGAGAATTGTATTTTCGTAACGGTTCTCTGTAAAGGCTTGTTCCAACATTGTTTTTACTTGTTCTAAATTAGGAGAACAAGAAAGATTAAAAGCAATAATTTCGCTATTAAAGCCATCTAAAACAGG
>NZ_NCVN01000062.1:0-839 GCF_002096925.1 Streptococcus mitis
CATAAGCAATCACTACATGACTATAATCCACATTCCCATTTTTATCCACAGGAGCAACCGCCATCGCCTGCATACCATTGGAGGTGTTGTCTTTTGCACTCAGAACTCGAAAAGTTTGAGAATCCTTTCTTAACTCATCTCCTGCTTTCCATGGAGTTGAATTTTTATTTTTATCAACTTCATATACTTGGTCAACTAAGTAATTAAAACTTTTATCCGTAATCATATTATCTCACCCAATAAATAACTGTTATATTTGACATAAGTGAATCGCTATTTATTACTTCCGGATTATCTCTTTCTATTAATTCATTCCCATTACTTTGACTAATATGCTGTCCAAAACCTATTTCATCCTCTGTCATCAAGTTTTGAACAGAAAAAGTGACAAATATTTCGTCATTGACAATGGCATTAGAATTCCAAGTTCCTGTTAATTTATTCTGTTGAAAACTTGTAAACTCAATCTTCTCAACCTTTTCATAATGACTAACTAAGTATAACGCCATCCTATCCTGTTCAATTCTCATTTTTTCTTCCATCGTTTTTTCTTTTTGTTGATTCAAACTAAACATTATAATCCCTCCTATGATACAAATTACTAAAGCAATAATACCCCATTTTTTGTGCCTATTCATTAACACACCTCCTTATATTATTCTATAAAGCAACTTGGTCTGAATTACCTTATAGTATAACATAAATGGCTTTTTTACTTAACATTGGCATAATTCAAAGCTGTCACAAACTGAGAATCCTCCATCAATTGTTGTAAACTCCTATAAAACTGTTCTCCATCTTGGTAACTATATTGTCCTTTTTGAAGAAAAGCAGTCATC
>NZ_NCVN01000054.1:0-787 GCF_002096925.1 Streptococcus mitis
TCATCTCAGATGAGTTTGCAGAGCTCAAGGTTAACCAGCCCGACTTTATCAAGAAGTTGGTATCTATTGCGCGTGTCGGGCGTTCCCTCGGTGTTCACTTGATCCTAGCTACTCAAAAGCCATCAGGTGTGGTAGATGACCAGATCTGGTCCAACTCTCGCTTTAAGATTGCCCTTAAGGTAGCAGATCGTTCGGACTCCAATGAAATGCTTCATACACCGGATGCGGCTGAGATCACTCAGACGGGACGCGCCTATCTGCAAGTCGGAAATAATGAAGTCTATGAGCTCTTCCAGTCAGCCTGGTCAGGCGCAGATTACCAGCCAGAAAAGGATGATATGGGAATTGAAGACCATACCATCTATCTGATCAATGAATTGGGGCAATATGAAATCCTAAATGAAGACTTATCGGGCTTAGAGGATGCGGACGAAATCAAGGAAGTTCCGACAGAGCTAGATGCTATTGTGCACAATATCCATCTCCTATGTGAAGAACAAGAAATTCCTCCAGTACCACAGCCATGGTTGCCACCACTTAAGGAGCGCATTGCGCTGGAGGAGCTGGAAGAAGTGCAACCAGCAATAGCCTGGGCACAAGAGAAATCACTCTCAATTCTACTTGGAATGGCAGATATCCCGCAGGCTCAGAAGCAGGAATCCGTCTCTATCAATCTCGCCAAGGACGGACATGTCCTTCTCTATGGAAGTCCGGGTACCGGAAAGACAACCTTCCTTCAGTCTGCAGGTATGGACTTGGCTCGTAAGTTCAGTCCTAAGGACCTTAC
>NZ_NCVN01000071.1:0-725 GCF_002096925.1 Streptococcus mitis
GCTATAAGCCCAAATTACCAGCCAGCGCCTAAAGACGCTGGCTTTCACTTTGTTCAAGCCTTATTGCTCTTGACTCGTCACTTGCCTCTCAAAGAGGCTTTAGTATTACTTACCACTATCCCTAAAGGGATCCTCATATTCTTTTACACTTAATTTATCTAGTGCTATATCATGCTTTTCCTGTTCTTGGATATATTTCTTAATTGTGGCTTCATTAAGCCCTACTGTACTTACATAATAACCTTCCGCCCAGAAATGCGGATTCCCAAACTTGTACTTGAGATTAGCGTGTTTGTCAAACATCATGAGTGCACTTTTTCCTTTTAAATAACCCATGAAACTTGAAATACTTATCCTTGATGGAATACTTACTAACATATGTACATGGTCTGGCATTAAGTGACCCTCGATAATTTTAACTCCTTTATAACTACACAAACGATGAAATATTTCGCCTAAACTACTTCGATATTGATTATAGATAACTTTTCGTCTATACTTAGGGGTAAACACAATGTGATACTTACAGTGCCACTTTGTGTGCGATAAACTATATACCTTTTGTGCCATATTTTTCTCCTTTCGCTTTACAATTGGCTTGAACACCTTTATTGCATCGCGTTCGGAGTTTTTTTGGTATAACCTTCGACGCGCACCCGCATAGCGGGTGGTTTTTTTGTCTCTCACCTAACGGAGCGAGACGGACTAATAGTCACATAATAAAA
>NZ_NCVN01000056.1:0-664 GCF_002096925.1 Streptococcus mitis
ACACTAACTTCCACCATAGCGGAACTTAATCTGAAACGCTTTCAGATGAGGAGATTTTGTGCGCTCTTTTTTTCGATTCATTTCGGTTACAAAAGTTATAAAATCATGGAACCTGAGACAAAATAGTTCTCAGCCACAAAGAAGCTAGAGATTTCCAATTGCGGAACTCTAGCTTTTTAATTTTGAGTCGTTCTCTTATTGTATTTGAGGAGGTTATTGGCCATAAGTACCAATCCCATGTCAATTCTCACTTGACGCTTCCCTCTCAGATTACATCTCTTGTAACCCAAACAAGCCTTTATCTGCCCACAGACAGGTTCCACATCAATCTTGTGTTGAGCGAAAATCTGTCTTCCTTCGGGAGATAAAAGCGCCTGATATTCTTTAGCTTTCAAGTTTTGATAGCGTTCGTTCATACTACAGTCCCTTTTGAGGGGCTACTTTCAGTAGCGATTTGAAGATTATAAGCAGCCTTGAGTTGGCCATTTTTCATATAGTCTTCTTTCATTCGCATAAAAGTGGCATCTGGATTGGTTTTGGAAAAACTGTTACGCCCTTCAAATGTCTCCTGATACTTCTCATACTTTTCAGCACGTACTGAAAAATCATCTTTGACTTTACGCAAGACTTTCTTGAGTTTACGACGCGGGATTTTACGTTCATC
>NZ_NCVN01000059.1:0-627 GCF_002096925.1 Streptococcus mitis
TCTCACTTGACGCTTCCCTCTCAGATTACATCTCTTGTAACCCAAACAAGCCTTTATCTGCCCAAAGACAGGTTCCACATCAATCTTGCGTTGAGTGAAAATCTGTCTTCCTTGAGGAGATAAAAGCGCCTGACGTTCTTTAGCTTTCAAGTGTTGATAGCGTTCGTTCATACCCTTTTGAGGAGCTGATTCAGGTTCATCAGCGTAGTAAACTTTGATTTCCTATTGAAAGTCCGTCTGTGTTTTCTGATGTTTGATATGGTGAAAACGATAGCACCAGCTATCAGGATGTGTGTAGCTATCCTCCTTGTCATCATAGTGCCAATTCGCTAAGTTTCTATCCGACTGTTTATACCCTCTCTTTTGTTCCTTGTCAAACATGGCATATTTAATCAGATGGTTTACCTGCTTTTCATCTAAACGAAGGAGGTTCTCTTCACTTCCATATCCAGCATCTGCGACAACTGTCTTCAAGTCATGAGGATAGGTTTCAAGTAAGGGGAGAAGAGTCTTGGTATCTGTCTGATTTGAGAAGATATCATAGTGAAGAACAAATTGGTTTTCAGTAGCGATTTGAAGATTATAAGCAGCCTTGAGTTGACCATTTTTCATATGGTCTTCTTTCAT
>NZ_NCVN01000061.1:0-587 GCF_002096925.1 Streptococcus mitis
CTTTTGTAACCGAAATGAATCGAAAAAAAGAGCGCACAAAATCTCCTCATCTGAAAGCGTTTCAGATTAAGTTCCGCTATGGTGGAAGTTAGTGTGAGATGTTTGAATGCGGTTAAAGGTTAGTTTTTAGAACTTATGTTGGAGTAATTTAGACGACTGACAGACGTCTTCTGCAGGTATTTTGGAAATACCTAGAAGTTTAGGAATTTCTTCTCCATAGGTAAATACAAAGAGCTCATAGGCTGACTTTCCATTCAAAGCAGCGCGTTTGACGCTGTTGACATGCGAACAGACGAGATTAATATCCTCTTGAGTTAAGTTGTCAAAAGAAGTTCCCTTAGGTAGAATGTCGCGAATTAGCGTGTGATTTTTCTCAATTCTCCCTTTCTGGTCAGAGCGATTAGGGTCACAAAAGAAGAGTTTACTCTCTCCTCGCACATCCATTTCGATATCATCGACCCTGGCAAACTCTCCACCATTATCGGTAAGAATGACAGGGAAGAGTTGGAAGAAATGTTTGTCAGCTTGGTGAAGAGTGTTCTTGATTTTATAAAGGTGTTTGGTAACCTCAAGGGCAGTTTTATTAT
>NZ_NCVN01000074.1:0-501 GCF_002096925.1 Streptococcus mitis
AGCCCAAATTACCAGCCAGCGCCTAAAGACGCTGGCTTTCACTTTGTTCAAGCCTTATTGCTCTTGACTCGTCACTTGCCTCTCAAAGAGGCTTTAGTATTACTTACCACTATCCCTAAAGGGATCCTCATATTCTTTTACACTTAATTTATCTAGTGCTATATCATGCTTTTCCTGTTCTTGAATATATTTCTTAATTGTGGCTTCATTAAGCCCTACTGTACTTACATAATAACCTTCCGCCCAGAAATGTCGATTCCCAAACTTGTACTTGAGATTGGCGTGTTTGTCAAACATCATGAGTGCACTTTTTCCTTTTAAATAACCCATGAAACTCGAAACACTTATCCTTGGTGGAATACTTACTAACATGTGTACATGGTCTGGCATTAAGTGACCCTCGATAATTTCAACTCCTTTATAACTACACAAGCGATGAAATATTTCGCCTAAACTACTTCGATATTGATTATAGATAACTTTTCGTCTATACTTAGGGGT
>NZ_NCVN01000065.1:0-498 GCF_002096925.1 Streptococcus mitis
ATGAGAAGAATATTTTCGTTTCTGTCGCATTTTAGCTTGTAAATTGAGTACTTTCATCAAGCGTTGAACTCTTTTATGATTTACCAGATAACCACGATTTCTTAGTTCTAAATGAACCCGACGATAACCATAATTTCCCTTGTGTTCGATAAAAATGGATTGAATTTCAGCTTTAAGCTCTTGGTCCTTATCTGGTTTGTCTAGCTGTTTCAAGTGATAGTAGTAGGTCGAACGAGCTAGTTTAATGGTTTTTAGAAGAATATCTAACGAAAACTCAGTCATTAATTCTTGAACAATTTCTGTCTTTCTTCTTTCTCTTTTTCTTCCTTCAATCGGAGTTCTCTTAACTTTTTTAGGATGGCATTCTCCGCTCTCAGGTACTCATTTTCTGCTTGAAGACGTTCTAATTCTGTCCTCTCTTCAGGTCTCTTTTTTGGCTTACGTCCCATTTTAGGTACTCTCCCTCTTGTTTTCTCAACAATAGTATACCCGTTTTTC
>NZ_NCVN01000063.1:0-471 GCF_002096925.1 Streptococcus mitis
TTTTACCTTAATTCGTTTATTGTTGTAGTAATCAATATAGTCTACAATGGCTTGTTCCAATTGCTTAAGCGACTGAAACGACTTCTCATAACCGTAAAACATCTCCGATTTCAGAATGCCAAAGAAGGACTCCATCATACCGTTGTCTGGGCTGTTACCCTTACGTGACATGGATGCTTGAATTCCCGTGCTTTCTAGGAACCGATGATAAGAATCGTGTTGGTATTGCCAACCTTGGTCACTATGGAGAATCGTATTCTCGTAGTGCTTCTCTGTGAATGCCTGTTCCAACATTGTTTTTACTTGTTCTAAGTTGGGTGAAGTTGAAAGATGATAAGCGATGATTTCGCTGTTGAAACCATCTAAAACGGGCGATAAATACAATTTCTGAGTGCTATTTGGAATGGTAAACTCTGTCACATCCGTATAACACTTTTCCATTGGTTTAGAGCCTTCAAATTGACGTTGAAT
>NZ_NCVN01000060.1:0-363 GCF_002096925.1 Streptococcus mitis
CAACTAAAGTAGTTTCCGACATAAATTAACACCTCATTTCTAAATTAAATAAGCTCCGAAACCATTTAATTTGTTATTCATTTTGAATTATATATTCTTTTTGAATTTTTGTCAAGCTTTTTTATTCAAAAAGAATAAAATGTGTTATAATGATAAAAAGGAGGTTCTCATGAGCAATCATATTACTAAACTAATAGAAGATAGCGGAAAAAAATTGACAGAAATTAGCAAAGCTACAGATATAGCCTATCCTACACTTTCTGGATACAATCAGGGGATCCGCAAACCTAAAAAAGATAATGCTGAAAAATTAGCAAAATACTTTAATGTTTCCGTTGCTTACATTATGGGACTTGATAGCAA
>NZ_NCVN01000004.1:0-72621 GCF_002096925.1 Streptococcus mitis
AAAGCCTCTTTGAGAGGCAAGTGACGAGTCAAGAGCAATAAGGCTTGAACAAAGTGAAAGCCAGCGTCTTTAGGCGCTGGCTGGTAATTTGGGCTCATAGCCCTGGGACAAACCACCCGTTTGACGGGTGGTCATGATTAAGGAAAATTGAATGCAATCTCATTTTTTAATATATTAATTTTCAGCAAATACCTATCTCTAATCCATGAGATTATTAAATATAAACTTAATCGTATTCCCTTGCAATTAAGTTAATTATTCAGCTGATAAAATAGCTTTTAGAAGTACTATTAAAATAGCCATAATTTTATTTATGAAACTAACGTGTGATAATCTGATAGAAATAAAATTAGAGAAGACATTCTTGTCCTCTCCATCAACTTTTTATCACTCTACAAACAACTTCTCCAACTGTCTGGTTGCTGATTCAATCTCGTAGCCATTTTCATCTATCAGCTGTTTCACCTTTTTTGTATCAAACTCTCGATGATCTCTGACCGACAAAATCTTATCTGCCCATTCCTCAAGAGAATCATTCAACGACAGACTGTTATCATAGTTATTTAGTATCCTTGCGTCTGGTAAATGATTTGCTGTTACAACAGGTAATCCATTTGCTTGCGCTTCAATGAGTACAATTGGTAAGCCTTCAAAATTAGATGGGAAGAAGAACACATCTAATAAATTTAGCATTTTTCCGACATTAGTGGTCAAGCCTGTAAAAATGACTTTGTCTTCTACACCATATTCTTTTGCCACATTTTCTAAAAATGCAGTATCACCTCTTCCGATAAATACTAAACGAGAATTTGGTTCTTTTTTGACGATTTCAGAAAAGACCTTCACACAAAAACTTTGATTTTTTTGTTTTTCATATAAGCGAGAAACTTGCCCAATGACCAAACAATTTTCAGGGATCTGATATTTCTTCCGAAGTTGGGCTTGCATTTCTTGATCATATAAAAATTTCTCAACTTCAATGGCATTATGAATCACTAATGCCTTTTTTCGTTCTTGACCATGATAAAAATGGTTCAATGCTTCTGTTCCACAGGCCCAAAAATCTGTCGCATATTTGCCGACAAAAAATCGATTGACTGGATGAACAAAGCGATAAAATTTATCAGCTGTCGCACAATGTCCATGTACTATTCTTTTTTCTATCCCATATTTTTTTGCTAATTTTAAAAATTCTAGATGAGTCAGACCATTTTGGTTAGACCATAAAATATCATATCGATGGGCATTTTTCTTAAAAAAATCATCCCATTCTTTTAATGCTTGCTGGATATGAGGTCTTAACTTGGGGATTCTATGAACGACTAGAGGATTGCGACAAAGCTTTTTAAAATGATCACTAAATTCAACATCTTCAGGACCTTGTAGTAAAAATTCTAGTTCAAATTCAGAGGTATCAATATGGTTATAAAAATCTAGAACAATTTTTTCCAAGCCACCAACATCTGGAACCAGCCCACAAACCAATATTCTTTTCATTGATTTCTCCTTATTTTTTTAACTTTAATACTTTTTGAATCATCAGTATGATTTGTTTACCGCCTTCATGATTTCTAAATAGGAAAACGTAGACACCCAATACTGTCAAATAAAGGAAGATTTTGATTGCCAAACTGAGAATGAAATCTAGCTGAGTTAAGAGGTAGTTATCCAGCAAACTTAAAAGTAGAAAGCTTATCCCTGCGACAGTGAAATCTTGTAACAATGTTTTAAAAAAGTCCTTTGAGGAAGCTTTCAATCCATACTTAAAGGCGCTATAGGGTTCATACCAAGAACAAGTTAGTATTGTGGAACCGATTGTTCCTAATAATATTCCGGCGACTCCTAAATCTAAAATCGCTAAAAAGTAGAGTGAAAGGGAAATGTTTAATAAAATTTCGACAATGACTTTTTTATTTTGCTCATAACTTAAGCCATAAACTGAAATCAACGTTAGAATCGGTCTTCTATAAAAAGTTAGGAAAAAATGAAGGACAATCAAAAGCTCAACTGTACGATTAAATGAAAAACTCTCACCTAACCAGATAGTCATAAATGGATGAATGAACATTAAATAGCCTAAGCTAGCAAAATAAATCAGGCTAAAAGCAATAAACTGGAATTTTTTTAGGAATTTAACCATATCTGCTACTGTCGTAGATTCCGAATGGACTAAGTTACCTACGGAAGAAACAACTGAATTAATCACAGTATTTAAAATCAGTGAAAGAAATCCTAAAACATAGGTATAATTCCCATAAATACCTATAGCTGCTAAGCTGACAAAACTTGCCATTAGAATACTATCTGTTTGAAAAACAATCGTTTCTCCAATACTACCGACTATATTTCCTTTGATATTTCGGATAAATTTTCCTTTTTCCTCCTGATTAATGGGTGTTATCTCATTCTTAAACAAGTAACCATACAATCTATCTACAATCCCCGACATGATGATATTCCCTATAAAATTCATGATGATACTGATCAATAGATAAAAGATATAATTTTTGGTAAAGAATAAAATTCCGATTTGCAAGCATACACGAAGCGTATTTAATCCAAAGTCAATCAAAGTCATCATATAATTACGCTGATCGACATAAAGCAAGGTTCGTTTATAGGAGAAAAAATAGCTAGAAGCAGAATTAAAAACAAAGAGGAAAAAGATCAAATATACTTCACTATTTACCGTATAATCCTTTATCATATAAGGAAGAAATAAAGAAAGTATAGCGCCCAGTATAAAAATAGAAAAGCCAATGATTCTATATAATTTTTTGAAAAGAATCATAAAGGCATTGATTTTTCCATGCTCTTCTCTAACTAAGGGACCATATAAGGCATAGCTCATGGCTCCAGCAACCCCTAATTCTGCCAAAGACAGGATAGAAACTAAGCTAGATAAATAATTGTTTAATCCTAGATAGGTTACCCCAAGTAAATTGATAAAAATAGTTCGATTGATAAAGCCAAGAAGGACTTGAAAAGGTTGCAATGCAAGAGCTATACTTGTATTTAAGGTGGCAAATTCGGTTCTACTTTTTTTCGTGTATTTCATCTATTCCTTTAATTTTCCTTGTAAAAGTTGATCGAGATAACTCTCTGGAAGAACTTCTTCTTTCTTGATTTTATAAGTCGTTTTCAAAATCGGTGTTGTTTTCAACACTTCTTCCCATTCTTTTTCATTAAAAAGATCATGGGCATGGTCTCTTAAAAACCAAACACGCTCAGCTGGTGCTAGAATAGGTAATCTATCCACTAATTCTTTAAATTCATGATTTGATTCATATTCGGACAAAATAAAATAATCCATCATCAGGTAATGAATAAAAACTGGGTATTTACGAACATAGTAAAGATATAAATCCCGAATATGTTTGAAATGAGATCCTCCTTTTTGTCCTGCCAGGAAAAAACCTGACCATTTAAAATCACCAATCGTTCGCTCCATTTGCTCAGGATATGTCGGTGGATGATTCAAACTAAAAAAGTCCCCTTCAAACATTTTTACCGTGGCGTATGGAGATACAAATAAGGTTGCATCCATCCATATTCCACCGTATTGGTATAAGAGACTAAAACGAATAATATCGGAATAATGCGCAGCTGATAATTCTTTTTTCTTGTATTTTTCGGTGATGTTTCTTGGAATATTGATGAAATCCGCCAGATTTTGATCCGTCAACAAATAGAATTCACAGTCATTTCTTTTGGCGAAGTTTTTTATGGTCTTCATTGAAGCCTGGACCGTCTCAGGCATTTGAGCTTCTCCTTGTTGCCACATTGTCCAAATCATTTTCGGAAATTCTGTTGTTTCTTCTTCTTTTTCATCACTCGAATCATCTATTTGAGCTTCTTTTCGTAATTTCAGTACAAAATCCAAAAGAATCTTTCTTCGAAAATCATAAAACATCTTGTCAGATTTTTGTGCAAGAAAGTAAACACATGTTAGTTTAAGGCCATAATATTTTAAAATTTGACAATAGCGAGCCATTTTATTTTGTAAGATTTGTAGTTTCATAAACTCTACAAATTCCTTTCACATTTTTCTAAAGCTGTTTTTAGAAAATATCCGTTACGAAGTTTCTCTCCTACTATTTTACTATTTTTAATCAGCTCTTGAAAATCTTCTTCATCAATCGAGTTTAAACAATCTGCAATTTCAAATAATGAATCAACAAGTATTCCACAATGGTTTTTTCGTACAAACTCCGCTAAAGCAGATTGGCTCCATACAATAATCGGAAAACCAGATGCTAAATATAGAGAAGCTTTATGTGGGTTATTCATCTTTAAATACTCTCCATACATCCCACTACAAGTATGAGGACTATCTCCGTCCCAGACTAACCCAAAGCCGCCATGTAAGCGATTAAGGAGTTCATCAGGAGAAAAAGCACCTTGATAATGAACGTTGTGAGGAAGATTCTCCTCTTCAAAGTTAATGCCATAAATAGAAAAATCTGGTTTTTCGGGTAATTGTCTTGCGTATTTTGTTTTCCGAATATCGAAATTTCCAGCTAACAAAATAGTTTCTTTTTCATAAGCTTTCTTCTCTTTATAATGTGGAATCAAATAGTCAAATATCTCTAAGGAAACAATCTTCTCTTCCGGTATTCCTAATCGTACAAGTTCTGCTTTCATCTTTTCGTTATGGGCGATAATACCATCGACTTTTTCAAGGACTGTTTTATTTTGTAAAAAATGGATAATGGAATATTTGAAATCTGTAAATGACTTGATTTTTTTATTTCTCAGGGATTCGATATCGTGAATCAGCAAATAAGCTTTGAATGTTCTATTTTTCAAAAATCTCGTAAAAATTTGTTTTTTTAAGGTATGCCATAATAACGGAAATTGAAGAACTAACACATCATTTTTTGTCAAAGTGATGGGATTTGAATCATTATTTAGGGAAAAAGGTTGATATCCTGCTTCTACCATTATTTTTTCAGCATCTAATCTTGCCTTAGATCCTGCATGTTTGGCTTCTGCGTAAAATTCTTTTAAGTAATAATTCATACTACTTCAACCCTCTCCAAAATCTTTTTACAATATATTTTTCGAATCTCCATTGAATGGCTCCAACAACTCTTGAAATAAAGACAATCTTTTTAGGGAATAATCGATATGCTCGCATTAATAATGATTGACTTGAATTTTTAGCATAACGATTCAGATACTCGACATATTTTTCTTGATAGGGATTTCCATCAAATATGCGATAGTCGACAACGTGCATCAAAACTAAATGGAATAAGCGACGCTGTACATATGGGAGTAAGTCAGCATTTCCTTCATATAGTTGTTCCACTTTATCACAAATAGTAAACAAATCCAAATTTTTCAAATTAAATTCGCGATTCATAATACTACCAGAACGCACGCGATAATAATATCCTGTATAATCAATTTTCACTATTTTATGAATATGTTTTAAGATTCCCATTCCTCCATACACATCTTCATAAAATAGACCTTCTAAAAATGGGAAATTGACAATCACTTGTCTTCGAAAAAGTTTAGCGACTGCATTCAAACGGACAATATTATCTTTACATAAAGAGACTAAAGCTTCTTGGGCATTTCCTTGAAAAATAATTTTGACATTCTCGGGAGAAGGGATTTCTATTTCTTTTTGATCATTTGTATACCAACATTCTACGATGTCCACTTCTTCTGAAGTCATATGCTTTAATAATTGCTCCAACATATCGTCTTTAATGACATCATCACTGTCTACAAAAGTGATAAATTCGCCTTTAGATTCAGTCATACCACGATTACGAGCGCCACTTAATCCTTTATTTGCTTGATTGATTAAGTGAAAACGAGGATCTTGTTGACAATATCTCTCACAAATTTCTTTTGAAGCATCTGTTGAACCATCATTGACTAAAATCACTTCTATATCGGTATAAGTTTGATGTTGAATACTATTTAAACATTCTTCTAGATACTCTTCAACATTATAAACAGGTACAATGACACTAATCATAAATAGGCTCCTATTAAATTTTCCATTTTTTTCGAATGTCTAAATATCTTAAATACAAAGGATAATATAAACTAAAAAAATATTTTGGTGAATAACTGTACCATCTTAGTAGTTTACTAGAATTGAAAATATCTGATGATTTCTTAGCTATTTCAAAATAGTTATCAATTGCATCAACATATAACTGATAATATGGATGTCCAACTCTTATGTTATACTTTTTAAAATGTCCGATACCGACTAAAAATAACATATTCCCTACATAAGGTAACCAATTATCTTCTCTAAATTCCTCTAATAATTTTTTGCCAACTTTAAAAATATCAAGATTCTTTTCTGAATATGTCTGATTCATTGTACTAGAAGTATGATATCGATAATAATAACCAATATAGTCAGTTTTTCTCATTTTATGAATATATTTTAAAGAGACGATTCCAGTATAAAAATCTTCATAAATTAAATTTTCTAAAAACGGAACTTTCTCCACTATTTCACGACGATAAAGTTTTGCGACTGGGCTCCAACTTACTCCATGATTAAAACATTCATATAACGCTTCATTTGAATCCAATTCTTTAACATCAATTACTTTTTTTTCTAAATTTAAATATTGAATATCTTCGGTTCTATTACATTCTACAATATCAATTCCATCAGACATATACTTCTTTAATTGTGTCAACAAATCAAACTTTACTATATCGTCACTATCAATAAAAACGATGAATTCTCCTGTAGACTCAGCAACGCCTCTATTTCTTGCAATACTCTGTCCTTGGTTTTCCTGATTTATTAAGCGAAAACGAGAATCTTTCCTACAATATTCCTCACAAATTTCTTTTGAGTAATCAGTAGATCCATCATTGACTAAAATAACTTCAAAATCTGTGAAAGTTTGCTGCCTTATACTCTCTATACATTCTTCCAAGTATTCTTCCACATTATAAACGGGGACGATAATGCTAATCATTTTTATTCTGACATCTCCTTTAAAATTTAGTGTATTACCCTATATATTCAGGCAATCAATTTTTTCCTATATGTAATTTATCATTTAGATGATTCATTACTTTTTTAGTAGATATCCAAATCTTTTGTATACTTGTATAAATGGGATGAGTAATCGTTGTATAATATTTTGGAGCAAGTAAGTACAGTCGCAATAAACGATATTTCTGGGCAACTTCCTTGGATTGCTTTGCTATAAAAGCAGCGTTTCGAATAAAATCTTCATATAAATCGACATATGGATTCTTCTTATTTATCCCATCTTTTAAATAGTGTCCATGACCTATATAAAACATAAAATATCCAATATAAGGAAGCATATCTTCATCATCTTTAAAAGAATCTATTAACTGATTTCCCACTTTAAAAATATCTAAATCTTTTTCATTAAAGGATTTTGTCATAGTACTATTGGGACGAACACGATAGTAATAACCGATATAATCAACAATTACTATTTTTCGAATATGTTTTAAATAATTTATTCCTGTAAAGACATCTTCATAAATATAACCTTCTAAAAATGGAACTTTTTCAACAATTTCTCTTCTATATAATTTCGTAAAAGCACAAAACTTCACTTCTTTAAACGCAATACAATTAAGAATTGCTTTTTTAGCATTTCCTTCGAATGCAATTGTAGAAGTTCTATTAAGAAAGAACTCTTCTTTATTTCTTGTCATTCTACATTCTACGATATCTACATCCATCTTCATGTAAGGAAGTAGTACTTCTAATACGTTTGTATTGATAACATCATCACTATCGACAAACATGATATATTCACCAAGGGATTCTTTTACGCCATGATTTCTGGCTACACTTTGACCTTGATTTTTTTGATTGATCAATCGGAAACGCTTATCTGTTTGGCAAAAATACTCACAAATAGCTTGGGAGCCATCTGTTGAACCATCATTGACTAAAATGACTTCTATATCTTGATAGGTTTGCTTTCGAATACTTTCTAAACATTCTTCTAAATATTCTTCCACATTGTAAACGGGCACGATAACGCTAATCATAAAATAATTTCCTTCTCATTTATGTTTATTCATCTAGCTTTACTTCTTTAATGCCATTTTTGAATTTCCAAATTGCGTAATAGAGCGGGAATACAATTGAATTATAATATTTTGGGCAAACATTATAGAGCTTAATCAAACGTGACGATCTAGCTAAGTCTGGATTTTTCTTGGTGATAGTTACATAGTCGGCCAATTTCTGATTATAGACTTCTGTATATGGATTTCCTTTTTGAATATAGTCTTGATAATGCATGGTCGCTACATGAACTAGGTATTTACCAATATAAGGAAGAAGTTCTCCCCTATCAGAATACAAGTCTATTAATTTATCGCTGACAGTAAATACATCTAGATTTTTCTCGGTAAATTTTCGATGCATGGTACTAGTCGCGTGTTGACGGTAATAATATCCTACATAATCAATTTTAACAATCTTTCGGATATATTTAAGCATACCAATGCCACTATAAATATCTTCAAAAATGAGCTCTTCTAAGTAGGGGACAGCTTCGACAATAGCTCTTCTATAAAGCTTTGTGACTGGATTGACACTTAGTAGATGGTTAGGGACAACTTTCACTGCTTCTTCAGAATTTCCCTCAAAAATGATTTTGATATCTTGAGAATTTTCTGCCAAGAATTTCTTTTTATGTACGGTGAACTGACTTTCTACAATATCTACGTCACCACTCATATAGTGCATTAAGGTTTCTAAATAATTTGGTAGGATAATGTCATCACTATCTACAAATGCAATAAACTCGCCTGTTGAAGCTGTTACTCCATTATTTCGTGCAACACTTTGTCCTTGGTTGCTTTGATTAATTAATCGGAAACGCTTATCTGTTTGGCAATAATGCTCACAAATAGCTTGTGAACCATCTGTTGAACCATCATTGACTAAAATGACTTCAAGATCTGTGTAGGATTGATTTTGAATGCTGTCTAAACATTCTTCCAGATAAGTTTCTACATTATAAACCGGTACGATTACACTAATCATTCTTTATCCTAACCTTATTTCTTTAATCCAATTTCATCCAAAAGAGTCTTTGTAAAATCTTTTTGAATGGCATTAACCTTGTTATTGATTTTTTTTCGTTCTTCAATATGAATATCTTCAGATTTCATGACACTCTCTAGGAATTCTATTAAGTCATGCGAATCACGAATGACACTACCCACCATTAAACTCTTCACATCATCAAATACAAATCCACGTTTGTCTTTGTATTCCTCATAATCATTAATGGTAAATGCAACTGGCCTATTTAATAAATAATAATCTAAAAATACTGATGAATAATCAGTAATTAATGCACTTGTTGTTCCCAAAAAGGTATATAAAGTCTCATACTGCTCACTAATAATCTCTTCTGTTAATAGATGAATGGTCGAATAATTCATTTTAAATTTTAACTGAGATTCCTCAAGAGGGTGAAGTTTAATATAAAGTTGATACCCATAGTTTGAGAGTAGTTTTTCAATGTTTTGAAAGTCCTCTTCTTCTAAAGAAAATATCAATGCTGCTTGGCTATCATGATAGTTTTTAGAATTACGGTAGGTTGGCATCCAGATGATTTTCTTCTCCTCTTTCTCTTTAAAGAGCTCATCATTTCGAATATTGCCAACAAGAAGCATCTGCTCGTCCTTAGCATTAAAGGCTGCTTTCATGATTGGAGTAAATAAATCTGAAGAGGAGACTAATTTTGTAAAGAAATTATAGTCAATCTTTTCCATGCCAACTTCAAGATTCCCAATTTTTTTCAAGGGCATTCCATGCCACAAGTTGACAACCATCTGGTTTGGAGCAGGTTTGATGGGATACTTGCCAAAAGAATAGAAAAAATATTTAGATGTTAAAAAATAAAAGAAACCTTGATAAATAGAAACATACTTCACATTCTTTTCTTTTTCTAAATGATAAAAATCATTTGAAGCACAAACGATTTCGTATGTTTCCTGATAGCCATTATCCACTAAATAGTGATAGAGGGTTCTAAGATTATCTCTGAAACCCCAGTTAGAATAGAGAACAATTCTGTTCCTTTTCTTGGGAATCATTTTATTTAGTTTATAAGTAAAATCACTTACTTTAAACAGTAAGGGTTTTAAATAGTTGATCATTCTCTTTTTAAACCTTGCTTATAAATTTCTTTTAAATTTTGAACATTTTCTTCAATGTCAAACGGCTTTAGGTGTTCATTTAGCTGTCGTTGTTTCTCATTGATAGGCGTCTTTTCGATATAGTTTACCCATTTAGGCTTATCTAGAGGCATGGCTGTGCAGAGTTCACTAACGATCTGAGTTGTTGGATCAATCGTTTCATTCATGAGAATATCGACTCCAGAACACTGAGCCTCTACAAGCACGATTGGGAAACCTTCATACAAAGAAGGAAAGGCAAAAATATCAAAGGCTGAATAAAATTTATGAACATCTTCTCTTTTTCCTGAGAAGATAACATTCTTCAAATCCTTACTATTTTCTTCTAAAATAGCACGATCTGGCCCTTCACCAACAAAGAAAAAGGTAACGTCAGGTAATTCTTTGGCAACTTCAATCAAAAAACTCTGATTTTTGAAGGGATTTAAAATGCCAATCATCCCTACTACTTTTTGATGTTCAGCTATATGAAACTCTTTGCGGATTTCTTCTCGAAAAGTTGGAGAAAAGCGATACTTATCGATGTCAATTGCATTTGGAAGGATTTGAAATGATTTCTTTCCAAATATCTTAAGTCCAGCTAATTGGCCACAAGAGATACGATGGGTCGCATTTTTCAAGGCTAGAAAGACCAAAAATCGATTGCGAATACTTTTTAACCAAGTATCTGAAAATTGGCTACTATGATTGTGGTAAATCCTAACTGGAACACCATTTTTTCGAGCATAGTAATTATGTATAAAAGCGGTTATAGGATTATGAACATGGAGAATGTCAATCTTATTCCTTTCATAAAATTGTCGGCACTCTCTCGCATAGGCAAATAGTTTAGAAATCTGTAGGGCAGGAAATACAATGCGTTTGATTTCTTTTTCATCTAGGTATTGATTAAATGGGAAATGAGCGTCTCCATTTGACTCTCCGACCATATATTCAAACTCTTGATCATTATTTGGGATATGATTTTTGATAAAACTTTGTACCCCACTCATGGTATTCCTTACACCACCTGTTACATGTATGACCTGATATTTCATCCTAGTTTCCTTGATTCAAATCATTCTTTATCTTAGAAGTTGAAATTTCTTTTGTTCGTGATAGGTAAACAACCTCTATTCCAAAATCACTTAAATAATCAAATTTTCCCTGCCAGTCATCTCCAATGACAAACACATCAGCATGATACTTTTCTATGTCTGAGATTTTTTGATCCCAATTTTCTTCTGGTATGACGAGATCCACATATCTGATAGCCTCTAATAGAGATTTTCTTTCTTCGTAATCAAAATAACATTCTTTATTTTTTTCTAGTCTATTAAATTCATTGGTAGAAAGCCCGACAATGAGATAATCTCCCAAGGATTTTGCCCTTTTTAAAAGATTAATATGACCGTAATGCAATAAATCAAATGTTCCGTATGTAATGACTCTCTTCATAACTTCCTAACCACCTCTACATTTTCTCTCATATTTTTCTTATAGACCCATTTCCTAATTGAATTTGGAAGAATTCGAATCGCATTACGAAGGAAAATATTTCTAAATAATTCTACTAGAGTAATATCTCTTCTGCGATAAAAATCTAATTGGAGCATAAAGTCAGTCTTTACATACAGGAAACCGCCCCTCCGCAGATAGCTAGAATCGTTAGTCTGCATGACAACCAAGGGATCCTGGATATTCAAAAAATCCTTGGTTGGATTATCGTGTAACAATCTCATTGTGAGGTCATAATCCTCTAGATAGCGGAACTTACGATAATTACCAGCCTTCAAGATATATTTTTTTTTCATCATACTCGATGGATTATTAAAGGGATTTCTCATTTTCGAATATTGACGAATTTCGGCTGTAGTTTCTGGTACTTTCTTTAAGGCGGTAAACTCTGTATTTTTCTCTAGGATATTGGAACCAACCATGATGAGGTTGGGATTTTTTTCAAAGGCTGCTGCTTGCTTTTCAAACCTTGTTTCTAGAGAATAATCATCACTGTCCATTCTAGCAATGAATTCTGTTTGGCATTGATTGACTCCAAAGAGAGAGGCTGGTCCTGAGCCTAAATTTTCAGGTAAATGAAAAACTTTTAAAATCGGAATCTCTCTCTGCAACTTTTGGATTTCTATTTCTAACTCTTCAGTCAATTCGCCATCACAAACTAAAATGATTTCTGTCGGTTTAAGGGTCTGCTGATAAGAACTTAGTAAACTTTTCCTTAAATTTGTAGGAGTCTCTTTTTTATAGACTGTCGTTAGAACTGAAAATTTCATTTTATAACTCCTAAACCTAATTTCCAAATAACCAATCTACAATAACTGAACGGTAGGGAACGACATGGTACCAGTCAGCTTTAAAATAAACAATGACTAGAAAGATTGAAGCGTAAACCAATATCATCAAATAAAATAAAATCCATTGAACTTTTTTGTCACCTATTTTAGATAAAATCATAGGGATATATAGGCAAATAAAGGGGGTAAAATAGTGTGCGAATCTGCCAAAAAGGCTTGTTTGCAAAGTTGACGCGGTAAGTAAAAAGGAGATAAAGAACAGACTTCTTATATATTCTTCTTCAGTCGATAATTTTTTCTTTCTAATCACTAGTTCTCCCAAAAGCAGAACTATACCATACCAAATTGTTAAAAATACAGGTGCCCATTTATTGCTTTCCAAAAACCATGATGATTCCAGATAGGAAGTATACTGAGGAAAGAAAGAAATAAAGATAGTTGCAATTTGTTTGATAAAAGGTAAGATGATTAGAAATGCAAGGAACACAAATTGGTATGTTCTTTTATTTAAAACGATTTTTTTAAGGGGGAAAAACAAGAGGCAGACGATACCAGATGTATGAAATAAGGGAGTTAGTAAGATAAATATCGATGCTAAAACCTTCTTATTTTTTACTAAGTAATGAAATCCTAAAAAACTTAAAGCAATCGCCAGACCTTGCCTGATATTTGATAAAGAATAAAAAAAGAGTCCTAACGAGCTGAAGTAAATCAGTAAACTCATGTAAACATTTTTAGAATGCTTATAAAGAACAAAAAACCAGGCAACTAAAGTTATAAAGGCATAGGCAAACAATAAAAATGGATAGTGATCACTAAAGTTTCTTAGAAAAATATTGAACAGTAAGTATCCAATTTCAAATCGAGAACTAAATAAATGTGATAAGTCTGGAAGTTGTAAGTCATTTGATTCAAAAATATGGATATAAGTTCCTAAATCTCCTCCTACACTAGAAGTACGAAAACCTGCAATGATTAAAAAGAAGAATAAAGTCGGAAGAACAAGAAATCTTAACTCTTGTTCTTTATCCTCATATTTTGATGAGAAAAAGGCCAGGAAAGAGATATAGACGAACATTAAAAGATAGATTGTCATTTTTTCTTTATCCTTAGCCTTTCAAATAGTTATTTTAATAATAGTAGTAATAGGTGTCTTTATGTGAATCTATTTTATTCATTATCACACCAAGTAGTCTAGCTCCAACATGATCTAATCTACGTTTTGCTTCAGTGATTTGTCGACGTTTTGATTTTTTGATATCTACTACCAGAAGTGTGGCGTCAGCAATACTTGCTAAAATTTGAGCATCCGTTGCTGCTAGCAAGGGAGGTGTATCGATAATGACATAGTCATAAAAATCCTCAAATGCTTTAAGTGTTTCATCCATAGAAGAACTAGCTAACATCTCAGAAGGATTAGGCGGAACAGGTCCTGAAGTCAGTACATCTAAATTCACATCATTTATCGTCAAATGATTAATGGAATCTACTCCTGACTGCTTTAATAAAAAAGTGCTGAGTCCTTCAGTGTTATTTAGCTCTGTTAATTTATGTTGAGTTGGTTTGCGCATATCCGCGTCTATGATAATCACACTTTTCCCCTGTTGGGCCAAAGAGGCAGCAAGATTGATACTGACTTCACTCTTTCCTTCATTGGGATTGGCACTTGTAACGACAATGATTTTAATATTTTTTCCAAATTCTGAGAACTGAAGATTACTCCTTAAAGTTCTAAAGGACTCAGCTACGATGGATTTACTGTTATGAATAACTTCGATATGCATGTCACTCACCTCTTCTCTTTCTCTCTATAGTCGGAATCATCCCGAGAACAGGTGTTCCCACTAACTCTTCCAAGTCTTCGTAAGAATCAATCGAATCACTCAATAGATATTTGATGAAAATAACATTAAATCCTACAAAAGAAAATACTAGAATAGATACAAGAAGATTCTTCCATAGAACGGGATAAACTGGAGAATCACTTCCCAGTGCTTCTGTAACAACTGACAAGTTGTCGCGCCCTAATCTATCTGCTGTAAATTTCTTGTACTGAGACACATACTCTTTAATATAACGTTCTGCTAAATTTCGATCTAGTCCTCTAACTGTTATTGTGACCAACTGAGAACCTGAGTCATTTGTTAATTTAACCGATTTGATTTTGGCGATGTCATCAGGTGACAAACCTAATGCTTTGTTAGTATTTTCTTTTACAGGGGGGAGATCTGCTATCTCTAAATAAGTCTTAGCTTGTCTTTGAAAGAGGTTTATAGCTTCAATCGTTTGCGCATCATTATTTTGCCCATTTGTTTGGTCAGACGTGTTCTTCATTATGAGCTTAGAGGAGACACTGTATATAGGAGAAATGATAAAAACAGTATATAGACCAACTGCTGTCGTCCCTACTATAGTAAATAGAAGTAAAAATAGTAGTTTGCTTTTTATCAAAGAAAAAACTCTATTAATATTTTTATTAAAAATAGTCATATTATTGTTTGTTTCCTTTTATTTATTTTTTCTTTCTTAGAACTATCTAGAGCCGTTCCCAGTAAACATCACTTTAATTGTTTTTAATAGTATAAGAAAATCTAACTTGATACTTTCGTGATTGATATAGAATATATCGTAGACTAATTTATCTTTAGGAGTTAATTCATAACCACCATTTACTTGAGCCCAACCTGTAATTCCTGGGCGAACAGCTAAACGTTCATTAAAATTAGGGATATCTTTCAAAAATTCATTGATAAACTCTGGTCTTTCTGGTCGTGGCCCAATAATGGACATCTCACCTTTAATCACATTGATAATTTGTGGTAATTCATCAATTCGTGTTTTACGAATAAAACGTCCAACTTTTGTAATGCGTGTATCATTTTTGCTCGCCCATTTATGACCGTTCTTTTCAGCATCTTGATACATGGAGCGGAGTTTATAAATTGAAAACCTTCGTCCATTTAAACCAATTCGTTCTTGTATATAAATAGGATTACCACTTGATTCGGTTACAATAAAGATACAAGCTATTAAACAAATTGGGATAATTAATAGTAATGAGGGTATAGAAATTAGAAGACCTAAAATTCTCTTAATTCTCCTATACATAAGCATCATTCTCCTAGAAAAAACTAAGGCGCACGCATATATATGCGTGCGCCACTCATACGTTAATGCATATATATATATATATATGGTTCCAAGTTTATAAAAAAGTTAGAACTACTAAAAATATGTATATTTACCAAGAATTAAATCATACAGTTCAATATAACATAAAAAAATAAGATTTTCAAGCTTACGTGATTAAAATACAGGAAATACACCTAAATTAAATGTTGCTAAATATTTTTGTTCAATATAATCGACTGAGGATTCACTACAAATAACTCTTCCGATCTTTCCTTTCCATACTGATGACTAATCGCGTCAAATGCTTGCTTCATATATGGTGGTCTTGAGCTTAGATTATGCATATCGCTAGCCACACAGTGAACTAGATTATGGGATAGAAAATACTGAGCTCTTTTTTTGAGTAAGCGATACTTATCCCTGAATATTTTAGGCTTAAGAACACTCGAGCTATTTATTTGAGTATAACATCCCATATTTATCAATTCTTTAACTCGTTTTTCATTATTTTCTAATTCGGCATAGCGCTCAATATGCGCAATGACAGGTCTAATACCTAACATTAAAACTTTACTTACTGCATTGCGGATTTCCCAATAGGGGGTGGTCGGGCTGAATTCAATCAAAGCATATTGTGTATCGTTCAGAGTAGGAATCTGCTTGCTTTCCAATTTGTCAAGAGCATCTTGGGTAAAGTATATTTCAGCTCCATATAAAAGAGTTAAGTCAGGCAGTTCTTTCTTAGCAAGTGCTTGAACCTCTTTAAAGTTGGTCATAATTGTATCTTCTGGAGTTTCAAACATATTTTTACGACGATGTGAAGTGGATACAATTGTACGAACTCCCTGTGAAAAAGCTTCTTTCAGAAGAGCTAGGCTTTCTTCAATTGTGCTTGGTCCATCATCTACACCAAAAACAATGTGAGAGTGGATATCAATCATGTAATATTTCCTTATATAATAGAATTTTAGTTACTGTAATAAATAATTTAACACATATATATAAGTATTTTGAATAACCTATAAATATTAGTTTATACAGTTTGTTTTCCTGATGTTATTATACTACGAAACATTAAAATAATCTAGTTATTCTTATAAGATTTTAAAAGTTATCTAGTATAACAAAGCATATATAAATAAGCGTGTTTTGTTTTCGAATAAATCTGTTGAGAATAATAATGATACTGACTATTAAAACTAACACCTACCATGGAATTTCCACGGTAGGTGTTAGTTATATCAATAATCGTTCTAAAAATGGTTTGATGCAGTTGAGGAGAATTCCTTCTATCCAGCTTTCTTGTGCTGAGGATAGAATGTCTGTCTGGAGGCTTTCTTTTAGAAAATTTCGAACTTGTTCTGGTGCGATTTCAAACTCAAAGGCTTTCATTTTATGGAAAAAGTCGAGCAGATGGTCTGACAGATATTCAGTTGAAAAGGGCACTTCTCCACTTTTTTGATATTCTAATAAGAGCCTAGAAAATCGGGCTTTTTCTTCAGGAAGCTCACGAAAGTAAGAATTGAGGAGCCAGGTCTGCTTCTGCTTTCTTTCAATTGGATCCTGACCAGCAATTCGTTGGTCTTTTTCCAGCTCTTTTTGGTATTGTTTGGCCTTGATAGCCCGTTCTGTTCGATTTTTACCAAAAAGTATTTTCTCCCACTTGCGCTCTTCTTGAGTCAGGGTCTCTGTAAAGCCAAAGTAATCCTGATAAGCACGCTCTGCTGGGCCCATGGCTAGGACCAGATTGTCTGCGTATTGTTTGGCGATTTTATCTCTCTTCTTGCGCTCTTTCTCTGCCTGGATACGGAGTTCCTGTTCGTAGTCAATTTTCTCCTTGCCTAGCTTGACAAGGTAGAGGTTATCATCTGATTTTCCAAGTAAAAATGGCTTAATACATTTTTCAAGAACTTCCTCCATACGAACCTTCTTCTTAGGCTCTGCCTTGGTCCAACTTCCTCCTTGAAAGACTTCTAGGAAGAGCTGGTAGTCTCTCTCAGGTGCAAATTGATTGCCACGATTGGGTTTAAAAATACCTTTTTCCCAGAGCCACTTTAGAAGACGCTCGTCAAAGTCACTTTTGTTAACCTTGATTTTTTCCTTTTTCTGGGCTTTTCTGGTCAGATTTTCAACCTTTCTGAGCAGTTTTTCTTCCTCTTCTAGTTGCTGGTCAAGGCTTAATCGATGAAAATGCCGAACACAATCGCTACCAATCGGAAAGAGGCGTTGACCTGTGACACCGTTAAAGAGTTCGTAAGCGTATTTGATGGCATTTCCACAGACACAATTGCTACGGCCGATACCGTTAAAAATCAAGGAAACTTCATTCCATTCCTTGGTAGCTTGTTCCCAAGTATCAGCTTTTGAAGCCTGTAATACGGCATCATGCAGGGATTTTCTAACTGGAAGTGTCATGAGGTCTCCTTTCTAGATTATACTTTTACAACTTGAACCTCGTCTTTACCTAGTAAAATCAAGTATTTTTCAATATTTTCAATCGAATAGGCTCGAGATAAAGCTTCTCCGTATAGGGCTAACTGTCCACGATAACGGTCTATGAGTTGACTTGGTTCATCATAGCGGTCTGTCTTATAGTCGAACAGAACAATTTTGTCTTCGTAAAGTAGATAGCCATCAAGGATACCACGGACAACAAAGTCTTCCTGACTCTTTTGGTCTCGTTTGAGCATGGAGAAAGGTTGCTCGCGATAAAGATGGTCGGTATTAGAGATAATTTCCTGACCGAGTGCTGTGTCAAAGAATGCAAGAATTTTAGCAAGATTGATCTTGTCTCTGACAGCTGGGCTGGTTTGAACTTGTTTAAGAGTTTCTGTCAGGCTAGCAAGGGTTGGTTGCTGGCTGAGGTCCATTCTCTGCATGAGTTCGTGGGTGGCACTACCAATCTCAGCTCCTGTTACCTTTTCTTTGGTTGAAAAATCTGGCAAATCAAAGCTGATTTTCTTTTCTACTGACTGACCTTGACCTGCAATCTCGACACCTTCCATATCCATAACTGGTTCGTAGAATTTCTTGATTTGACTTGGGGTTTGAACACTAGGAAGTTCAATGGCTGCGAGGTGAAGAGTATTATAAACTTCCACTTCTTTTAGCATTTCAAGAGTTTCTTTAATGGTTTCTGACTGACGATTGTCTACTTGGGAGCTATCTTGGAGAGGACTTTTGTTTTCCAACTCTCCGATAGCTTCTTTAGTCAGTTGATCTTCACCAACAAAACGATAGCTAAAGTTGAGATGATCCTTTGCAAACACTTTGCTGATAGCCCAAATCCAATCTTGGAAATTCTTGGCTTGCAGTCTAGTGTTGCTGTTTAGTTTTCCATTTTTAGCTGCAGGAAATTCTTTGCCCTCCAGCTTTTCACGAGAACCTTTACCGATAAGATAAAGCTTTTTCTCAGCCCGCGTCATGACAACATACAGCAGACGCATCTGCTCTGAATAGCTTGCCAGCTGTAATTCCTCTTCATTCTGTATATAAGTTAGGCTAGGAATGGAGAGTTTGATGGTTTTAGGATAGTGATCTTCCACTGCTCCTGTCTCCATTTTGGCAATATATTTGACACCAAGCCCATTTTTACGGCTGAGAATGACCTCTGACATAGAGTCTTGCTTGTTGAAATCTTGATCCATATTGAGAATAAAGACGTAAGGAAACTCCAGCCCTTTACTCTTGTGGATGGTCATGAGCTCTACTGCGTCCTTAGGTGGTGCAACTGCAACGCTTGCCAAATCGTGCTGGGCTTCTAAAACTTGGTCAATCATACGAATAAAACGCGACAAACCCTTGAAATTGCTCTTTTCAAATTGATCAGCACGCAGTGCTAGGGCATAGAGATTGGCCTGTCTAGCAGGACCATTTGGCAAAGCTCCAACATAATCATAATAAAAACGGTCATTGTAAATCTTCCAAATCAAGTCATAGAGGGAGTGGGTTTTGGCGTACAAGCGCCAAGAGGCCAAGATATCCATGAATTGCTTTAGTTTCTCAGCTAGAGCTGAGTGAATCAAGACTTTTTGGCTACTTACCTGTTTTTGAGCATTTACTAGTTTCTCATAGAGATTTTCGTGGACTTTGTCCTCTGCTTTCTGAAGGGACAAACGTGCTAACTCGTCCTCATCAAAACCAAACATTGGAGACTTCATAAGGGCAACCAAGGCATAGTCTTGCAGGGGATTGTGAATGACACGAAGGGTGTCCAGCATGACTTGCACTTCTAGGGATTGGAGATAATTGTTTTGCTCTCCGTCAGTTTTGACAGGAATTCCGTACTCAGACAGGGCGAGGAGAATCTGGTCATTACGACTGCGGCTGGAGGTCAGAAGGGCAATTTCTTTAAAGGCAACACCTTGTTCCTGATGAAGTTTAAGGATTTCCTTGATAACTAAGCGCATTTCGCCTGTTAGTTTCGTTTCTGTTTGGTTCTCTTCTTCCTCACCTGTGTCATCCTTATCATAGAGAAGAAATTCTGCCTTGTTCTCAGTATTAGGAGTCAGTTTGGTATTGGCAAAAACAAGCTGGTGCATGTTATCATAGTTGATTTCGCCGACCTCTTGGTCCATGAGACGTTCAAAGACATCATTGGTTGCTGATAGCACTTCTGAACTACTACGGAAATTTTCTTTAAGCAAAATCAGCTTGCCTTCGTGTGGATTTTGCGCATAGCGTTGGAATTTTTCATTGAAAATCTGTGGGTCTGCCTGACGGAAACGATAGATAGACTGCTTGATATCTCCCACCATAAAACGATTGTGACCATTAGACAGCAATTCCAACATCCGTTCTTGAATGTGGTTGGTATCCTGATACTCATCGACCATGACTTCATGGAAGCGTTTCTGATAAGCCTCACGAACTTGTGGGAAATTCTCTAAAATCTCAATGGTGTAATGGCTAATATCAGCGAATTCAAAGGCATTTTCCTGACGTTTGCGCTGACGATAGGCCTCTACAAAATCACTCATGAAGGCTTGGAAGGTTTTAGCTAGTTCCCATGTATCTCCATGATAACGTTCTTGATAGTCGAGAATGGTTATCTGGTCTGACAGTTGTCCTAGTTTAGCAAACTGGGTCTTTCTCTCTTCGTTGTAGGCATCGGCCAGTGGCTTCAAATCAGCCTTACGGCTGGCATTGGTCAGAGCTCGGCCGTTTTTCTCTTTCGAAATTGCGACAATACGCGCAAGCACTGCTTGATAAGCCTGCCTATTGGACTCTTGATTTAAGGAGCCAATTTCATCCAGAACTAACTGAACATTTTCTAAATAGGCTGCCTTTGGAAACTCCTTGGCATCGTTATCCAGATGATAACGGAAAAAGCTTTCCAAATCCCAAAGGGCTTGCTGGATTTGCTCAGTTAGTTTTCCTTTTTCATTCGTAAAATCAGCTTTCTCAAAGCCTTTGAGGAAAGATTCACTCAGCCACTTTTGAGGGTTGCTGGTGGATTGGAGGAAGTCATAAATTTTATAGACTTGCTGGCGCAGACCCCGTTCGTCCTTGCCACGCCCAGCAAAGTTTTTCAGCAAATGGCTAAAGGTCTCTTTCTGTTTGCCTTGGTAATGGGCTTCAAAGACCTCATGAAAGACTTCGTTTTTTAGAAGAAGTTGCTCGCTTTGGTTTTGTAAAATACGGAAATTAGGCGCAATATCAATCAGATAGCCATGTTTACCAAGGAATTTTTGTGTGAAGGAGTCCATGGTTCCAATGGCTGCGTTGGGTAAATCTGCCAACTGACGACCCAAGTGTTGTTTGAGGTCAACGTCATCGCTTTCTTGGATTTGTTGGCTGATTTTCTTTTCCAAACGTTCCTTAAGTTCTGTGGCAGCCTTAACCGTAAATGTTGAGATAAAGAGTTGACTGATTTCCACTCCACGCGCTAATTGATCTAGAATGCGCTCTGCCATGACAAAAGTCTTCCCAGAACCAGCCGACGCTGAGACGAGGATATTTTGACCAGAAGTGTAGATGGCTTCGATTTGTTCGGCAGTTTTCTTTTGTTCCCTGCTCGAATTTGCTTCTGCTTCTTGCAGTTTTTGAATTTCCTCCTCAGTTAAAAAGGGAATGGGCTTCATCGATTCAACTCCTCTCTTATTTTTTCAAACCAAGCTTGCTTGAGTTTTTCTCCGATCAGACGCTTGCCGTCAGCCAAGTCTAACTTCTCTAGGAAACGGGATTGACCCAAGTGGTAATTGGCTTCAAAACCTGTAATGGCTTGATGTTGCTGAACATACGGTGCAATACTTCTGCCATTTTCAGTATAAGGGTTAATGGCGAACTGACCTTCTAAAATTTTCTCAGCTGCTTTCTTGTAAAGTTGGGCATTGTAGTCCAGTAGGAGCTGAAATTCCTCATCCGTCAGCTGATTGGCCTTATTTTTATTGTAAAATTCACCCAAATGACTGCTTTCTTTTTCTAAAAAAAGCCCTTGGTATTTCATTGACTTGCTAGCTTCTACTACTGCACCTGCCAGACTTTTAACGGCCATCAAAGATTGGACAGGCTCAGCCATTTCCAAGTACATAGCTCCGAAAAAGTTCTGCTCCCCTTCTCTTTTTAAGGCAGCTAGATAGGTTGGCAACTGGGAATTGAGGCCATTAAAGAAATGAGGAAATTGGAACTGAGTTAGACTAGACTTGTAGTCTACTACTCCTATCGCTCCATCAGCTTTCAAACGGTCAATCCGGTCAACCTTACCTCGTACAAAGACACTGCGACCATTGTCCAATTGAATAAAGGCTTGCTCTTTTCCACCAAAATTTGCCTCTTCTTTAATGGTTTCGATGGCTGGATTGTGTCGGAGAATATGTCCAGTTGTCCGTGCAACATCAAGCAAAACTTCCTTGGTAAACTGGGCTTCCAAACTTTCCTGATAAATAGCCTCAAATTCCCGTTCTTGACTGGTTTCTTGAATAGCTTGTTCTAGACGGTGGTCAAAGGGAGCTTCGTCAGGCAACTGCAAGGCACGTTCAAAAATACGATGCAAGAAATTCCCGTGACTGCGGGCATCAGGACGCAGACGTAATTCTTCCTGCAAGCCTAAAACGTAGCGGAGGAAATAACTGTATTGGTTCCGGTAAAACTCCGTCAAACCAGAGGTAGACAGGTAAAATTCCTGTTCAGCAGGATAGAGAGCTTGTAAGGTATCCTTAGCCAACTGCTTACTGCTTAGGCTGGTTGGGAGTGCTGGATTTTCTAAACCTTTTTGGTCTAGTTTTTTACCCATGACACGCGCCAGAACCTTGACAAAGGTCAAATCTTGCTCAGTCTCACTCATCTCGCCCTGCTGGTGATAGGTAACCAGACTGGACAAAAGACTGTGATAGGACCCCATATCTTCCTTAGACATCCCTTTGTGATTCATCCTCTTCTCTTTCCGACTAAATCCAAAATGGACTAGCTCCTGAAGATAGGTTGACTCCTTGCTTTCACTCTCATTAAAAAGGCTTGGAGCTGACAAAACCAACTGCTTACGTGCAGAATTGACCAAGGAAATCATAGTATAGCGATTTTTCTTGAGATTTTCACTGCTGGCAATCAGCAATTGCGCTTCCTCTTCAGTCGCTTGGTTTAAGCTTTGTCTTTCTTCATCTGTCAAAAGGCTAGTATTTTGCGCGATTTTTGGTAAATTGTCTTGAGTCAGCCCAATGGCATAGACAAAGTCAGCAGTCAGTGGTGCAATCAAATCGTAACTCTGCACCAGAACGGTGTCCACTGTCGCTGGAATGGTACGGTACTGAGATAGACTCATCCCAGAATGAAGCAAGGCTAGGAAGTCCTCCAGACTAACTTGTGAACCAGCAAAAACAGTCGCAAATTGTTCTAAAACATGACAGAATGCCTTCCAAACTTCAGCTTGTCTTTCCTGTTCAAGAGTTTCCATAGTGGCTGTCAAATCTTGCAACTGCTTGGTCACCGCTCCCTCTTTTAAAAAGACATTCCATTTTTGTAGGAGATTTTCAGTCTTTTGTTTTCGGCTAGCAAAAAGAGTCTCAATAGGTGCTAAAACACGCAGACGAAGAGCATTTAAACGTTCTAAATCAAATTTTCCATGGTGGGATTTGGTAAAGGTTTGCTGAAAGGCTGGCAAGCCATTGATACCAAGATAGCGGATATATTGCTCAAAAGCATCAATATCAGCTTGACTAAGGTCGGTATACAAACCTGTTCTGAGGAGGTTAATCAAATCCTCCTGATGGAAACGATAGCGTTTCAAAGCTAAAATAGATTCGACAAACTGTGTTAAGGGATGATGAGCCATAGATTCGCTTTTGCCTAGATAGAAAGGAATCTGATACTGGTCAAAAATTGTTTTTAGAGATAATCGATAAGACGCTACATCCCCCAACAGAATACGAAAATGCTTGTAACTAAGGTCTGAGTTCTCATGTAATTTTTGACGAATGCTACGTGCTACCAACTCTAACTCTTCCTTTTGCATCAAGCAAGACCAGATTTGTAAGTTTTCACGGTCCTTCTCATCGACATCCAATGTGAATTCTGAAAAGTCATAGGACGATTCCAGCAAACGAGAGGCTTTGTCAAAACTATCCATCTTTTCATGAGTTTGAGAAGAGTCCTGAGCAGGCGTTTGGTATTTAGAGGCTAGATGATGGAGAAACTCCACACTGGCTTGGTAGAGATTGCCTTCAGCGAATGGACTGGTATAGGCCTTCTTACTCGCATAAGCCCCAATGACAATCTCAACACCCTTGCCATGAAGTAAGTCCACAATTCGCTCTTCCTCAGCAGAAAAACGGGTAAATCCATCAATAACCAAGGCGATTTGAGTAAAATCACTACTTACCTTGTGATTCTCAATAGCTTCAATCAAATGGGACAACTGACTTCCCTGAGCTAACTGCCCTTGGTTAAGATAGGCCGTTACTTTCTCAAAAATCAAGAGTAAGTCTGCTCGCTTGTCCTCATCCGTCAAACTCTCCAAGTCCAAAAAACTCATCTGAGCTTTGGTCATCTCGTGGTAAAGTTCAATCAACTGCTGGATAAACTGAGGATCCTGCTTAATCGCACCATAAACACGCAAGTCCTTGGGGTCAAGTTCCGCAAGGCATTTATAAAAGGCCATCCCAAGACCGATATCATCAAGACTGGTCTTGGCAGGCAGGTCATTCAAGACCAGATAACGAGCCATTTGAGCAAAGCGCGTAACGGTAATCGCAAAAGAAGCCTTCTGGGACAAGCATTCCAGCACGGCGCGTTCCTTTTCAAAAGAAAGAGAGTTGGGGGCGATGTAGAAGACCCGCTTGCCCACAGCAACTAGCTCCTCCGCCTCTCTGGTTAGAATTTCAGTCAAAGAAGTCCGAATATCAGTATAAAGTAATTTCATCTCAGCCTCGTTGGAATTTTTCATTACCCTTTATTATACCATGATTAGCCCGAAGATTCCTCCTCCTTTCCTCTAAAATATGCTATAATAATACCAAAAGATAAAGAAGGAAGTCTTATGATTAAACTACTAGCCTTGGATATGGACGGAACCCTCCTCAATGAAGCCAAGGAAATCCCACAAGCTCATATTACTGCTATTCACCAAGCTATTGAAAAAGGTGTCAAACTAGTTCTCTGTACGGGTCGCCCGCTTTTCGGCGTCCTCCCCTACTATAAAAAATTGGGACTTGACATCCAGAATGAGTATGTGATTGTTAACAACGGTTGTTCAACTCACCAGACAAGTGACTGGGGATTAGTTGACTGGCAAGAACTCAGTCCAGCTGACATTGAATATCTCTACGAGCTTGCTGAAAAAAGTGATGTTCAGTTGACTCTTTTTGATGAGGAACATTATTTTGTCCTCGGTGGTAAACCAAATCAAGTCATTGAAAATGATGCTAAACTAGTCTTTTCAGACCTGACTGAAATTTCCCTTGAGGAAGCGACTAGTGGCAAGTACCGTATGTTCCAAGGTATGTTTTTGGGGACAGAAAGCCAAACAGACGATTTTGAGCAGCGTTTTGCTGGGGAACTCTGTCAACGATTTAGCGGAGTTCGTTCGCAGCCTGTTATTTATGAAGCCATGCCGCTTGGAACGACAAAGGCTACCGCTCTTTCACGACTGGCAGAGATTCTGAAGATTGATTCCTCAGAAATTATGGCTATGGGCGATGCCAATAACGATATCGAAATGCTCCAGCTTGCAGACCTTGGTATTGCTATGGGAAATGCCAGCGATTATGTCAAATCCCTAGCTGATGCCGTTACAGCCAGCAATGAAGAAGACGGTGTTGCGCGTGCGATTGAGAAATATATTTTATAATTAAGAAGCCCAGTTCGTGTAAACTGGGTTTTGATATTTAAGAATTCCTAAAACTTTAGAAACTCTTTAGAAATGCTTGAGCTTTCTTTGATTTCTATGCTTTATACTAAAGTTATCAAAATAAATCAAAAGGAGAGAATCATGAAAACAGTACTCGACATTCATGGATTGTCCAAAAACTTTGCCAAACAAGCTATTCTTCAGGATCTTCATCTAACGATAAGAGAGGGAGATATTTATGGACTTATCGGAAAAAACGGAGCTGGGAAAACCACCTTGATAAAAATCATTACGCAACTACTGTTTGCGGATAAAGGAACTGTTTCCCTCTTCTCTAGCCAAACGGAAAATGAGTGGACCAAGGCTCTATCTCGAGTAGGTTCTGTTATCGAATCACCCGTAGCTCATAATCACTTAACAGCCTACCAAAATCTGAAATATTATTGTATGATTCGTCATATTCCAAATGCTGATATAGTCATTCGAGAAACCCTGGATTATGTAGGTTTGCCAGATACAGGTAAGAAAGTCTTTCGTGATTTCTCGCTAGGAATGAAACAAAGACTTGGTATTGCCATTGCCCTCCTATCCAAACCAGACTTCCTAATCCTAGATGAACCTATCAACGGTCTCGACCCAATAGGTATCAAAGAATTTCGACTAATGATTCAACGGCTCAATCAAGAAAAAGGAATAACCATTCTCATCTCTAGCCATATCTTGTCAGAACTCTATCTCGTAGCAAATCGTTTTGGTATTTTAGATCAAGGTAAGATTATCCGTGAAATCAGTAAAGCTGAATTTGAAACACTAAGTGAGGATTATATTGTCCTTAAGACAGCTGATCAAGAGAAAGCTTGTCAAGTATTGAAAGAACAAATCCAGCTCCAGTTCAAGGTTGTTAATCCTGAAAACGAAATTCACATCTTTGGTCAGGAACAAGATGTCAAACAGATTCTCAAGGAATTAACCTTGGCAGATGTTGACATTGACGAGATTTACTACGCCCGTCAAAACCTAGAAGAATACTTCACTCAATTGGTCGAATAGGAGGAAAATCATGATACATACCATTCAAGCAGACTTTTACCGTCTTTTCCGTTCCAAAGGTTTTTGGATTACAGAGGTCATTCTCTTTGCTCTCATGCTAATGGGTGCCACTATCGGGGCTACAGGCCATCTGATGGCAATCCAGACAGAAGAACCAGAAATTCCAACCCATGGTTGGGACGGTATTCAAGCTCTTATCAATGCGTCTAGCAATGATTCAAACCTTGTTTTTCTCTGCATTATTCTAACATGTTTAGTTCTTGGGGTCGATCTAATCGGCAAGCTTTATAAAAATAGTTTGACAGTTGGCGTTTCTCGTACAGAGTTTTTCTTCGCTAAATCCTTTGTTCTAGCAAGTATCGCTCTCTTACAACTCATCGCCAGCCTTGTGATTGCTTTTGTTCCCTCAACTCTACTAAACGGACTTGGTACGATACCTGATGGTTTTGTTACTAATCTCCTCTCAATGATTTTCCTTCAATTTCTCTGCCTTCTCGCTTGGCTTTCGATTATTTCCTTTATTCTCTACCTGACTCATTCTTATCTTGCCGTATTTATTGGTTATCTGATTAGCTCTATCATCCTTTCTATGCCAATGATCATTTTTCCAAATATCAAATATTTACCATATTTGTCCTTGCATTTTTCCTATGCTATGACTGCTAATAGTGAATCCATTTTCTATACCCTTATAGTTACCTTAGCTGTTATTGTAATCTTTAATCTAAGTGGACTGGCAGTTTTCAAAAAGAAAAGCCTATAAAAAATGACCTCCTCTAGCCTACAGAGGAGGTTTCTTTTTGTTAAAAATAAATGAAAACCGACAACCATTTCCCATCTGTGCTTAGTTTCATCTCTGTACCGAGAAGATGACATAATTCCTCAGTGATATAAAGGCCTAAACCAGAGGATTCTTCCGTGTCTGATAGATTTTCAGAATAAAAACGATTACTGAGATTTTCTATTCTTTTGATGGGCTGTTTAACAAGGTTTGCAATCTCTAAGACAAGCTGTTCCTTTTCCTTTCTCAAAGATAGACGTGCTTCTTCCTTGCCATGTTTGAGGACATTTCCAAGCAGATTTTGTAAAATTCGATCCAGTAAATCTTCATCAGTCCTCATTTTTAAACCAGCTTCAACTTTAAAATCAAGCGTGATATTTGTCGCCTGAAAAACATCATAAAAAGCCAGAGTCTTTTTGGTGATAAAAGCTGAAAGATCCACTTCTTCCAGTTTTGGTTTGACAGCTCCTTCCATCAAACGACGGTATTCTAGGAGAGCCTCCAAACGTTTGGAAACTAAATCAAGATGCTGGGATATTTTTTGTAAGGTTTCTGCTTTGTTTTCAGGAGATTTTATCAATTGTTGGGTGTAGCCTGAAGCGATAGTCAGAGGTGTCCGAATATCATGGGCAATATTGCTGATGGCCATATCCAGAGTCTGCTTTTCCCTTTTCATAACCAATCGAGATTGTTCTACTTCCTGAAATAGATTCTCAATCTGCTGGTAGAGATGTAAAAAATGTTTGGAAAAAATGCTGACTCCGACTCTTTTTATACTACCTGTGAGAATCTTGTCTTCAATCTGTTGACTCAAGTTTTTAAGTGCTAGATGGTAGCGAATCAATGCAATCGATAAAATAATTAGGAGTACCAGTAGGACAACGATTATCATGTAGGTCATTGCTTATCTCCTTTTAATCTTACCCCAACTCCCCAAATGGTTTCAATATATTCTTGATTTGGGTCAAGCTGGTTTAATTTTTTACGAAGATTACTCAAATGCGTATTGAGAGTGTTATCTCCAGGTAGGTAGTTCTCCTCCCAGACAAATTCATAAAGTTCTTCCTTGGTAAAAATTTTCTTAGGGTGTTTAAGGAGAGTTTGGAGAATCAAGCATTCTTTCTTAGCAAGACGAATCGTTTCCTGACTATTTTTGATTTCAAAACTTTCGGCATCAAACTGGATATTTTTCAATTTTTGTGGCAGATTTTCAGTTTTTTCTATTTCCATAGGCTGTTTTTCTACGCTTTGACGTAATTGAACAGTAACTCTGGCAAAGACTTCGTCCAAATCAAAAGGCTTGACTATGTAATCATTGGCACCGTCTAAGAGGTATTGACTGATTAGCTTCTTATCGCTCAAAGCCGTTAGCATAATGACTGGAATTTGACTTTGTTCCCTTATGGCTTTTAAAACCTGATCCCCATTTTTCCCAGGAAGCATGATATCTAGCAAAACGAGGTCAATCCCACCTTGGTCAAAACGCATGATTCCTTCTGTACCAGAAAAGGCTTGAACCACCTCATGCTCCTCAGTAAGAAGTGTTCGTAAAATCTCTTGAATGTCACTATTGTCTTCAATAACCAATATCCTAGCCATAAACACCAACCTTTCTGCAACTATTATAGCATTTTTATTGATAAAGCTTAAACAGAAAAAGCTCCTCGCATAAAAGTGCGAGAAAGCCTTAGAGGGTTAAAATATAAAATCCACTTACTAGATAACATTGTATCCTTATAGTTGCTAGTGAAAACGAGTCTAGCAGAATGAATCTCTCATTTCTCTCCTACTAGTCCGTAATACGTTGATACATTTCTGGTCTTCTATCTCGAAACAAGCCCCAGTTTAGGCGTTCGCTTGCTCCCTTATCTAGGTCATAAGTAGCTAACAGAACAGCTTCAGCTTGTCTTTCAGCTTGCTCTAGAATAGCTCCTGTTTCATCCGTCATAAAGGATGAACCGTAGAAGTCAAGACTGGAACTCTGTCCACCATTTTCCTCACTTGGAGTGACTTCTTCCAAACCATGGCGATTGGCTGCAATAACTGGGACAATATTTGCTGCTGCGTGCCCTTGCATGGTACGTTGCCAATGACCGCAACTATCTGTATCCAAAATCGGCTCTGAACCGATGGCTGTAGGATAAAAGAGCAATTCAGCACCATTTAACGCGAGACAGCGCGCTGTTTCAGGGAACCATTGATCCCAACAGATACCAATACCAATCTTGGCATAGCGAGTATCCCAGACCTTGAAACCTGTGTTGCCAGGTGTGAAATAAAATTTTTCTTGATAATAATGGTCATCTGGTATGTGGGATTTCCGATAAACGCCCAGCACTTCCCCATCTGCATCAATGATAGCAATTGAGTTATACAAGACATTGCCATCTTTTTCATAGAAACTGATCGGTAAAACGACTTCTAGTTCCTTAGCAAGCTCCTTAAAATGCTGAATAGCTGTATTGTCTGTCACCGACTGGGCATGCTGGTAGTAGTCATACTGACGTTCCTGACAGAAATAGGGACGTTCAAACAACTCGGGCAAGAGAATGATTTGTGCGCCTTGTTCTGCAGCCTGACGTACTAAACGCTCCGCTGTTTGAATATTTGTTGCCACATCCTTAGCGCATTGCATTTGAATGGCTGCAACTCTTACATTTCTCATCTTTTTCTCCTATTCTGGGATTTGTTGGGTGATACAGTGGATATTGCCACCGCCTAAGAGAATATCTCTAGCTGGTATTCCGACAACTTTACGGTCTGGAAAACACTTGCTGAGGATATCTAAGGCCACTTGGTCGTTTACATCCTCAAACTGTGGAACCAAGACAGCCTTGTTGGCAATATAGAAATTGACATAGGAAGCAGCAAGCCTTTCACCTGCGTATCGCTCTTCTTCTCCTTCTTCATAGATGTAGCCTGACAAATCCTCTTCTGTCACAACTTGACGAACTGCAGGGATAGGCAATTTATAAATGGTGAAGTGACGACCTTTTGCATCTGTTTCTTGCTCTAAGAGTTCGAGATCTGCTTTTGACATGGCATGCTGAGGATCACTTTTATCGTCCGTCCAAGCCAAGACAAGCTCAGCAGGACCAACGAAGGCAGCAACATTGTCAATGTGTTCATTGGTTTCATCCTGATAAATACCATAAGGAAGCCAGATGACTTTTTCAGCTCCAAGGCACTCTAATAAGGTATTCTCGATTTCCTCTTTAGTCAGGTTAGGATTGCGACCAGGACTAAGCAAGCAACTTTCAGTCACAAGAATGGTTCCTTGACCATCGCTATGAATGGCTCCGCCTTCAAGGACGAAAGGCTTAGCATTATAAACAGGCATTTCCAAGGCCTCAGCAAAATGACTGGCTACTTGATCATCATCTTCATAGTCTTGGTAGAGACCATCTACAGCTCCACCCCAAGCATTGAAAGACCAGTCTACTGCCAACTTTTCCCTTTTATCATTAAGGAGAATGGTTGGGCCAGTATCACGCGCCCAGGCATCATTGGTGGGAATGTCTAAATAAACAACGCTATCTCCAAGGTAGTCTTGGGCTTCAGATAGATAATCTTGCTCCACCAAAAGATAGACTCTCTCCCCTTCTGCTATGCTTTTGATAATCTGGCTAAAAGCCTTTTTAGCTGCCTTACCTTGATAAGGCCAAGATCCTGGTCTTGTTGGCCAGATCATCAAGGTTCCGTGATGGGGTTCGTACTCTGCTGGCATGCGATAGCCTAATTTTTTTGGACTGTCCATCATGATAATCTCCCTTTAAAATCTTGATAGCCGAAGGCTTTGACTAAGCTGCAGTCTCCCTGTTCGTCCATGAGGTAGAGACTGGGCAATCCAATACCATTAAAGGTATTATTTTTAACAAATGAGTAAATAGCCATATCTTCAAAATAAAGTCTATCACCGATTTGGACTGGATTTTCAAAGCTATAATCACCAATCACATCGCCCGTCAGACAGGTATTAGAAGAAAGTCTGTAAGTATGGGCTTTTTCCTGTGCCTCAAAGCCATTTCTCAAAGGTGGACGATAGGGCATCTCAAGTACATCAGGCATATGGCAGGTCGCAGAGGCATCTAAAACCAAGATTTCCATACCGTTTTCGACAATATCCAATACTTCAGTTGCTAGATAACCAGCATTGAGCGCAATGGCTTCACCCGGCTCGATATAAACTTCAAGATTGTAAGTTTCTCGGATACGCTTGATCTCAGAAATCAGCAAATCTACATCATAGTCCTCTCTTGTGATGTGATGACCACCACCCATATTGAGCCATTTGACCTGATGCAAATACGGTCCAAATTGCGCTTCTACTGCTTTCAAAGTTGTCTGTAAATCATCTGCTCCCTGCTCACAAAGGGTGTGAAAATGAAGACCATCCACCAAATCTAGTAAATCACTCGGAATCCTGTCTAGAGTGACTCCAAAACGAGAGCCTGGAGCACAAGGGTCATAAAGCGCGTGGTCACCTTGCGTTGAACATTGAGGGTTTATGCGCAAACCAACACTGATACCAGCATCTCGACAACGAGGCCCATGTTTACGCAACTGTCTCTCTGAGTTAAAGACGATATGGTCCGTTATCTTTAGCAATTCCTCCAAGTCTGCATCCTTGAAAGCAGGCGCAAATACATGGACTTCCCCAGAGAATTCTTCCCTAGCTAGCTTAGCTTCATAGAGTCCACTGGCTGTCGTACCTGATAGATACTGGCTAATCAAGGGATAGGTTTTGTAGAGGGAATATGCCTTCTGGGCAAGCAAAACCTTGCAACCAGCTTCTTCTTGAACATATTGTAGAATGTGGCAGTTGGCTTCTAACTTTGCCAAGTCAATGACGTAAGCTGGAGTTGGTACTTGTTCTAACTTCATCAGTCCACCATTTGTGGATTTTCAACCACAACCCATGGCAAACCGTATTTATTCAAAGCTTCCATGAATGGATCTGGATCTAACTCCTCAAGGTTGTAAACTCCAGCTTGTTTCCAAGTACCGTTCATAACTAATTTTGTCCCAATCATGGCTGGAACACCTGTTGTGTAAGAAATGGCTTGTGAACCAACTTCTGCGTAACATTCTTGATGGTCGCAAACATTGTAGATGTAGATGGTCTTCTCAACGCCATCTTTGACACCAGTAAAGATACAGCCGATATTGGTTTTTCCAACTGTACGTGGGCCAAGGCTAGCAGGATCTGGAAGCAAGGATTTTAAGAATTGAATCGGAACGATGTCTTGTCCATTGAAGTTAATGGTATCCGTACGAAGGAGCCCAACATTTTCAAGACATTTCATGTGCGTTAGATAAGATTGACCAAAAGTCATAAAGAAACGAATCCGTTTGACACCTGGAATGTTCTTGGCCAATGATTCAATTTCTTCATGGTGGAGAAGATACATGTCTTTTTGTCCAACCTGAGGGAAATCGTACTCACGCTTGATAGACATAGCTTCGACTTCGACCCATTTTCCATCTTCCCAGTAAGAACCTGGCGCAGAAACCTCGCGTAGATTGATTTCTGGGTTGAAGTTGGTCGCAAATGGATAACCGTGGTCACCACCATTACAGTCTAAAATGTCGATATAATGGATTTCATCAAAATAGTGTTTGAGGGCATAAGCTGAAAAGACACTGGTCACACCTGGGTCAAAACCAGAACCAAGAAGAGCAGTCAAGCCTGCTTCTTTGAATTTCTCCTGATAAGCCCACTGCCATGAGTAGTCAAAGTAGGCTGTAAAACCAAGTTCCTTGCAACGTTTCTCATAGATAGCACGCCACTCAGGATCTTCAGTATCCTCTGCCTCGTAGTTAGCTGTGTCGATATAGTGGACTCCAGTTGCCAAACAAGCATCCATGATGGTTAAATCTTGATAAGGCAGAGCTACGTTCAAAACTGCTTCTGGCTTGTAGCTTTCAATCAGGGCAATCACTTCTTCTACCTTGTCAGCATCAAGAGCAGCTGTCTCAATCTTTGTACTTGTTTTGCCTTCCAGTTTAGCCTTCAAGTCATCACATTTTGACTTAGTACGGCTAGCAATCATAATCTCTGTAAAGGTTTCGCTATCCTGACAAATCTTTGAAATAGCAACTTGGGCAACGCCCCCACATCCAATAACTAGTAAACGACTCATTTTTTTCCTTCCTCTTCTTCTAAAATGTCCTCAACATACTTGGGCAACATAAAGGCTCCCACGTGTAAGTTTGCAGTGTAGTATTCTGTGAAAAGCTGGCGTTTTTTCCAGCCTTCCTTGTCAAAATCTTTGACAGGGTGGTATTTTTTCGAAGCAAATCCAAACAACCAATAGCCCGCTGGACTGGTTGGGATATGGGCCTGATAAACCCGACTGATTGGAAAGGCTTGATTGACTTTGCGGTGCATGCTTCGACAAGCTGACTCATCTTCGTCAAAGAAAGGACTCCCATGCTGGTAGATCATGATACCATCTTCCTTTAGAGCTCGATAACTGTTTCCGTAAAATTCCTTGGTAAAGAGCCCTTCCGTATGTCCAAAGGGATCTGTCGCATCGTTGATGATAATATCGTAATCATCTTCGCAGTTTCGCAAAAAGCGTATCCCATTTTGGTAGTAAATGGTAACACGAGGATCATCTAGCCCCGCAGCAAAATCTGGAAAATACTCACGACAGACTTCAACCAACATCTCATCTGGTTCCACAATATCGATTTGTTCAAGCTCAGGATAGAGAGTTAATACTTGGGCAACACCGCCGTCGCCACCCCCAATAACCAAGACTTTCTTTGGATTGGGATGCACAGCCATGGGAACGTGGACGGTCATTTCATTGTAGACAAAATCATCCGCATCTGAAAACAAGACATGCCCATTTAAAATCAGTATTTTCCCAAAAGCTGGCGTATCCAAGACTTCGATATCCTGCCATTCACTTTTACCAGCGTAGAGTTGCTTGGCTGTTCTCAGGGACAATTTGACATCTGGAGTATGAACTTCAGAAAACCATAAATCCATCTAGTTCTCCTTTCTCTTAATGACGTTGATGTGATTGACCTCAGGATCTTCCGTCCCTTGGAGGGAGCAACCACGTTCCTTGGCAAATTGGATATAATCGACCATTTCTCGTGTAATGCGTTCTCCAGGAGCCAAGATAGGGATTCCTGGAGGGTAACACATAACAAATTCTCCACAGACTTGTCCAACAGATTCGTCTAAAGACAAACTTCTTCTCTCTGAATAGAAGGCTTCCTGAGGAGAAAGGACCAACTCTGGCTGAATATATTCTCCAGCTATCAAGTCCTTCCCATCTCGTGAATAGAGTCTCTTGATATCAGCAAGAGCACCAACCAAGCGCTCGATGTCTTGAATACGGTCACCGATTGAAATATAAGCCAAGATATTGCCAATATCACCAAACTCAATCTGAATGTCGTATTCATCGCGTAGGAGGTCATAAACCTCGATACCTGTTAAGCCAATACCCTGAGTGTAAACTGACAGCTTGGTTACATCAAAATCACAGACCGACACTCCGTCTATTAACTCTTTTGAATAGGCATAGTAGCCACCGATGGCATTGATTTCACGACGAGCATACTCTGATAACTCAATGACATTCTCAAACGACTCTTTACCACGAAGAGCCAAGTTGCGACGCGAAATATCCAAACTAGCCATCAACAAGTAAGAGGCAGATGTAGACTGGGTCAGGTTGATAATCTGACGAACGTACTCAGGATTCATCTGCTCCCCGATAAGAAGGATGGAGCTCTGGGTCAAACTCCCACCAGACTTATGCATAGAAACCGCCGCCATATCCGCTCCAGCGTCCATAGCAGATAATGGCAATTTATCTGTAAAATGCAAATGCGCTCCATGGGCTTCATCCACTAAAACAAGCATGCCAGCTTCGTGAGCCATTTCCGTCAAACCCTTGAGGTCTGAACAAATCCCATAGTAAGTTGGATTGTTAATGAGGATAGCCTTGGCATCCGGATGTTCCTTGATTGCTTGGGCAACACGGTCATTTTCAAGTCCTAAAGCGATGCCGATTTTAGGATCTACACTCATCTCGATATAGATAGGAATGGCGCCACATAGAACCAGCGCATTGATAGCAGATTTGTGGACATTACGTGGCAGAATAATCTTATCTCCTGCCTTACAAGTCGAAAGAATCATGGTTTGAACTGATGAGGTTGTACCGCCAATCATGAGAAAGGCATGCGCCGCTCCAAAAGCATCCGCTGCCAACTCCTCTGCATCCCGAATAATCGAAATGGGATGACCAAGATTATCCAAGGGTTTCATAGAATTGACATCAATGCCAACACATTTTTCTCCCAACAATTCAACAAGTTCTGGATTTCCCCGTCCGCGTTTGTGACCTGGTACATCAAAGGGAACAATCCGTTTCTTTCTTAGCTTTATCAGACCTTCATAAATAGGGGCCTGATTTTGATCTAACTTCTTCAAGACATACTCCTTTACCGTATTTTTAGTTCCTCAAAATAATGAGGGCGACCAAAGGTTGACTTATGAAAAAAGAGCAGGTTTTCACCTGCTCTGCAATCTTCTGACGTGTTTATTTTGGTTTCTGTTGAGTATGTCTGTTCCCGATGTTTCCTAACTCTCTAGTAGCAAATATTACGTACTTTATTGATCGTTTCACAAGATGACGTGTGCTTTCACCACACTAAAATTTATGAATTAGGACAAGCGTCCTAACATCAACTTATAAAAGTAGGCTTTTAACCCTATCAATAATGTGGCTTTTAAACCACGCTTCGGCATTCAACCCTGCCTGTCCGTAGGCATTTTTTACTCGGGTTTATATTTGCTAGAAAACATCATCTCATTTTCTAAGCTTTATTAATATAACATACTTCTAACACTCTGTAAAGTACTTTTTTGAAAAAATATCTATTTTTGTTCGGAAAAATAATATTTTATATAGATTTGTATAAGTTGTATAATGTGAAAGCGAATATAAAAAGAACTAGTCCACTAGTTCTTTTAAATGTATCTTAACGAATCTTGTGCTTATTTAATGGTAACAGAAAAACGATAGCCATTTAATTGTATAAATTTCACCAAAACGAATAAAGCAGTTCGTTTATTAGCATTGGCAAAAACATGCTTTTTTCAAGCAATACAAGTAGCTCATTGAGAATAAGAGAGCCACTCATTAATCATACTAGCGATTTCTTTGGGTACTTCAGTGTAAAGCTCATGACCAAAGTTCTCTAGAAAAATAGTATCAAAATAGTCTGGCAATTCTTTTAGGGTTTCCTCTCTCCATGTAGCTCCATTAGAATAGCGAGGACTGATAAACAAAGTATCTCCCACTTCTCTCTTAAAAGCTTGTATTTTCCTCCGTAGGCTGAGTATCGCTTCTATATTTTCATAATTTATAGATAACTCATATCTATTATACTCAGAATTCCAGTGATAGGACTGTCTTACGGCTTTCTCGATATTTTCTGACCAATGCTTTGCTTCGGATTTTTCTTTAGAAATAAGAAGATTTAAGTCCGAAACGACTTGAGATTCAATATAGTTTTTAGTTTCCTCTAACTCTGTATCTAAAGGTAAAATCTTATCTAAATCTAGATAGCCACCATCCAAAAGAATCAGTTTTGTCACTTCATAAAATTCCGATGCAAGATAACGCGCCAAATCTCCTCCAAGAGAATGACCTATCAGACATATAGATTCTTCCTCTACAATCTCATTTTTAAACCATGATTTCAATTCTGTTTCATCTCGAAGATGCTTTTCATATGGATTTAGAAAATAAATCTGCGAATCTAGTTCTTGAAGAAAATCCTTGCTATGATAGAAATTGCTTCCCAGACCTCCAATAAAATATTTTTTCATTCTCTACTTAATACTATGCTTATTCATCTTTTGTTCAAAGATAGTCGTGATAATTTGCTGCAATTCTTCGCGTTCTTTTTCTGGAATTTCACCACTTGTTTGAGCTGCTGCGTAGAGCTCAGGGTGTTCAATAGAAATTCGTTTGATCGTACGTGTCGTAGCATGTTTTCTGACGAAAAATGGGATTCTCTTAATCAAGTCTTGTGGTACTAGTGCAAGAATCTTCTCAGCAGTTTCCTTGTCACTAATCTTAGACGTCGTCAGCCCCTTCTTAATCATTTCCTGTTCTTTTTCTGTAAAATCTTTTAATTCCATTCAATTAGTCCTCCTATTTTCACTAAGTTAAATTATATACCAATCCAAATAAAACTACAAATGGACTGTTTGGAAATACGAGCAATACTTTAAAGAGTGGTTTCTGGCTATTAACGATTGAAATAACCCACCAACTCATCAAAAATATAAATGTCCTAGGATTACTGTCATATCTTACCACTATTAAAGCTTAACCCACTTATCATTATCCATGATGAAAGGTTTAGCCAGTCCGTCACCTGTGTAATCTGCATACTTGGTTCCTAAATACTTGTAGCAATCTTCCTTACTGGCAAATTTAATCGCTTGGTAGGGCTCTTCGAAAGTCAATTTCTCTACAAATAAGAAGCCATCATCAGCAGGCACTAAGACCCCAACGTGGCCTACAAACAGATACTCACCATCCAGATTGTCGTGTAAGACTACAGATAGCATTCGAGCTTTATCGTTAAATTGAAACTGGGAGAAGAATGTTTCCATCTTTTCAGCGTGGACCTTGACATCTGTAGTTGCTTCAGTTGGAACTCTCGAAAATAGAATATCAAATTCTTCCTTATCTTGGGAATCAAAGACCTTTCCCTTATCAATCGCATCGTTATCTAGGAAAAGCAATTGGTCATTTTTTTCAAGTTTTGGAATGGTGACTGAATTTTTCAAAAGACAATAACTATTGATACGACAGTTTGTACCAACGAAATCGCCCTTCTTTTGATTCCAAAGGTTGCTAATTTTCTCAACATCGTATTCGGTGTGAGTAAAGGAAGTGAAATCTCCTGATAGGCCTGTCGAGCCGACAATAGTATTATAATCATTTACAAGATTAAAAAAGGCATCAACACTATTTGGATCCAAGTGAGCTGATAAGAGAGATTTGACCTCTTCTGTACTTACCTGATTGTTTAGGTTGGTGTATGAAGCTTTCCATGGAACTTTCGCTGAACTGGTTTGCCTTTGATTCGTCCCTTCAAAAGTAGTATTTTGTTGTTGACAAGCAGCCAAGCCTAAAAACAAGAAGGAACATATTCCTAATGTGGCTAACTTTCTTGATACCTTCATCTCTTTCTCCTTTGACAGGTGTAGTCACTAGCCTTATTATACTACATAAGTTGAGAAAAAGAGCATAATCTTCATCAACTACTCTTTATAAAATCACAAATCCTTTTTGAGAGATGACAAGCTGATTCTCTAATTCTTGGCAATCGCTTGCTAGTGCTACTGCTTCCTTTTCTAAAAGATAATCTTCTTTGGACTGGTTAAAAATGGCTTTGATGACTTGGTTATCGTAATTCCATTGCAAGGTTAGTACATCAGCTTTGATTTCTTGGAGTCTATACTTGCCGTGCTGAATGGTTGCTGACGCATGTTTGCGAATCTTGATTAGCTTCTTCATGAAATTCAGCATATCATTGTCACTTGATACACGTTCCCAAGGCATACAACGTCGACAATCTGGGTCTGGTCCTCCGGTCAAGGCTAGCTCGGTTCCGTAGTAGATACATGGTGTTCCCTTTTGTAAAAAGAGAAAGGCTAAGGCTGATTTAACCAGTTGCACATCCTCATTGGCCGTCCACAAAATACGTTCTGTATCATGAGAATCCAAAAGATTAAACATAACCTCTGAAATCTGCTGCTTGTAATGCATAGATTGGCCATTGATTTCATCGATAAACTGTTCCGTCTTCTTAATACCTCGTAAAAAATACTCCTTGATGCTATCAGATAACGGATAGTTCATGACAGCATGGAACTCATCTCCATTTAGCCAAGGCTGAGACCTATGCCAGACTTCTCCTAAAATATAAAGATCAGGTTTTTTAGCTAAAACTGCCTTACGAAAATCCCTCCAAAACTGATGGTCAATCTCATTAGCCACATCCAACCGCCAAGCATCGATATCAAACTCTTCAATCCAATAAGTCGCAACCTTCAAAAGATAGTCCTTGACCTCTGGATTGGCTGTATTTAGCTTAGGCATATAGTCCTCGAAACCAAAAGCATGATAAGGCAACTCTCTCTTGTTGGCTAGTTTTTCAGTCATCACTGGAAATTGTTGAATATGGAACCAATCTTTATAAGCAGATTGCTCACCATTTTCGACAACATCTTGCCATTGAGGTGATTGCGAACCAATATGGTTAAATACAGCATCCAGCATGACTTTCATGCCACGCTGATGAGCTTGCTCGACCAGTTCCCGAAAGGTCTCCTTGTCCCCAAAATGACGGTCAATTTCAAAGTAATCTGTCGTATTGTACTTATGATTGCTCGTAGATTCAAAGATGGGACAGAGATAAAGTCCAGTAATGCCCAAGTCTTGCAAATAATCCAGATGGTCAATAATCCCCTGTAAATCACCACCAAAGAAATCATTACTCTTAGGTGTGATAGATGAATCCCAGTCTAATGTCCCTTCTGGGTTTAATCGAGCATTTCCATTGGCAAACCTCTCAGGAAATATCTGATACCATACCGTGTCTGAAACCCAGTCGGGAACCTGACAGGCATCAATCTCATGAAGATAAGGCAACTTAAAGCCATTTCCAATGGCATGAAGATTTTCTAGAGAATTGTCCACACAACCTTTATCGCCGTACAAAATGCTCTGGCCTTCTGTATCCGTGACTTCAAAGAGATACTGGATACGTGCAAAGTCAACGGACACTTCAACCTGCCAATAATCAAAGATGGCGTCGGAAGTCAGCTTGGCCATTTCCTTTGTATCTTGATAAAACTCCTCCATAAAGATAAAAGGGTCCCCATAGTGCAAGTTGATGCTTTCAATGTCCCCTTTCTTAGTTCGAATCCGAATATGAAGCTTCTTATCCTTATAAAGATAGGTAAACTCCGACTCAGGCCTATGGTAAATAGCGCTTAATTCCATCAATTTGTCTCCTTAAGTTCTAATTCAAATTTTACGCAAACGTTTTTATAATTGTGATTCTAGTATACTACTTTCGTATTTTATTTTCAAGGCTTGTCCGTAGATTCTAGTGATTTGGTTCTATAAATAAAAAAAGCAGCCAGTCTTACAACTTGCTACTTTTCAAATGATGATTTACAAATGTCTTTCCAGCCACTCTATTTTTTTAAAATCCTTATTGTTATTGTGATCATTTCGATAGGAATCTTGGGAAGAAGCCTTGTAAATACTTAAAAACTGTTCCAAACTTGGAACGTGAAAAGTGATGTTTTCGAGATGAATCAGCTCTATATCCGATTCCGAAACTCCTGCAAAATCAGGTAAAGAATCGATACTTCCAAACTCAACACTCAGACCATCTTTTTGGAATTCATGCTCATGAATATCTATTAAGGCGTATCCTAAGTGTTTCATCACTTTCATTATCTTGTCCCACTCATAAATTCTGAGATGATCGGGTGCTTCCCAACCTCTAGGGTCACCAGGCACATGAATGTCAATGTCAGACGGCCCCCATTCTTCATTTGATCGGTATTCAAACCCCAAAGACCCCATGAGCGTCGGTGTGATTCCGATTTGGTTTAAATGAGAACAAATTGTTCGAAATTCATCAAATAGAGAATTCATTCCTCCTCCAATCGTTGATATAGAACTTAATTTCATTGTGAATAATAAACTAATTTTTACCTTCTACTCTTTCGGCTTTGAAAACACTTCTACTCGCTGAGCTAGAACTTTGATTTCTACAGGTAGGTTATCCGATTTATCGCCGTCAACATCTGACTCCAATTCACTATCTGAAGAGATCTTAATATTACGCGCTCTGATATACTCAATATTATCATTGCCGACAACATCTCCTTTTAGTAAATCAGGAATGACGGATAATTTGGAGAATAGAGACGCATCTTTTAGAATCAAAATGTTGGCATAACCGTCTTTGTTTTCTTCAAAGATTTTCTTATCAGCGAAGTAATTTGTCAAGAGAACCAAAACATGGCTCGCTTCACCAACATAATTTCCATTTTCTGTCTCAACCTTAATGTTAAAGACCTGATCCGTCATGACAGACTTCATGGTATTTACAGCATAGGCTAAAATACCGAATTTTGTCTTATCCTCGATTTCAACATTATGAATCGCCTCAGGAAGTGAACCGATACTAAAGATATAACCAAAATAATTGTCATTTGCTTTACCGATATCAATCTTGTTGGTTAAGTTGAAATCCAGTTCGTCAATTGCGCCATCAATGTCTTGATTGATTTCCAACAGTTTCGTAATGAGGTTACCCGTACCGCCTGGGATAATACCCAACTTAGGAATGTAGTCTCTCTCAGCAATACCCGAAATGACTTCGTTGACAGTCCCATCTCCACCAAACACAACCACTGCATCGTACTGCTCACGAGAAGCTTCTTCAGCAAAATGTGTTGCATCCAGCGCCTTTTCGGTAATTTTGGTTTCCACGTGCTCAAAGTATTCTTTTGCTTTATTCTCCAGCTTTTCTTTGTAATCCAAAGCCTTTTCGCCACCAGAAGTAGGGTTGATAATTACCATTGCTTTTTTCATTAATGTTCTCCTTAATATTCGTTAAAAATATATATCTCATTATATGAAACTAAACGTATCCCTATTATACTACGAAAATACAGAAAAGAGAAATCTGACGTACTGGAGATTAATACGCTTTTATTCTATTTTCCCATCGTATAACTACATCCTTTAAGGATTCATCCAAGTAAGAAAAGGCCTTATCCTTTATCCAGTCAGGAATACCGTATGCCGCCTCGGCTATGCTACCAGTAATTGCAGCGAGAGTATCACTGTCGCCACCAAGTGAGATGGCATTTCTTATCGCATCTTCGAAGTCTCTACTTTCTAGAAATGCAATAATGGCCTGTGGTACGGTATCCTGGCACGTTTCATTGAAACGGTATGTAGGGCGGATTTCATCTAAAGTTTGAGATAGATTGTAGCCGTATTCCTGCTCAATATAATCCTTAATCCGTCTTTTACACTCTGTAGGATTGTCATTGATTGGTTGCTCATAATCTCCGCAATAACCTCCAAAGTAATAACGACACAGAAAGATAGCATCAGCTGTAGCCATTGCACCTTTGATACCTTCTGGATGATTATGAGTTACCTCTGCAGAAAGACTCGCAAATTCCCTAGATGATGGCCACATTCCGGTTCTCGCACAAAAACCACAGTCCATTGTCCAAGCACATGGAGAAACACGCATAGCCGAACCATTCCCAAAGCTATTATAAGGCTCACGGTTATCGCTCTTTAGCCATGCATTAAACCGAGCACCGTAATCAGCATTCTGATACATTCTGCCATATTTCTTAATCGCGTCAATGAAGTCGTCTTTTTGTCCCCCATTCATAATTGCTTCTGCAACAGCACAGGTCATAACCGTGTCATCTGTAAAAAAGCAGTCCTTACGAAATCGTTTTGATATTGTTCTATTCGTAAACAGAGCCAACAATGTCTCCAACGATTGCTCCTAGCATGAGATTCCTCCTTACAAACTATTGGTTGAGACTGACATTTCTACTTTTCATACTCGTCTATTCTATCAGCATATTCAGTCAAAAGTTTCTTTGAATAAATTTTTTCATTACTTGAATTTCTAACTTCTTTCCAAAGAATGGAAGCTACTTTTAGTTTATTCGAGCAGTTACGATTATTTTCGTCTGCACAGAAGTCCTTTAAAAATTGGTTCCATTGACAAACCGAATGGTCATACTTGGCATAATTTGAATCTCCATAATAAACTTTTAGCATATCTTGGATTGTAAAACTCAAATCATTTTCTCTTTTTACTTTTCTCCAAGCTGTCGCCATATCAGCAGTAAATTTAAAGGGCGAAACATCTGTTAAAGTTGAGAAATATTCTCTAAAGTGTGCATTAAAGGAGAATCCACATTCAAGCAAGGGTGTGTCCAAGGTAACGACTTCTACTCGTTTCTTTTTATTTTTTATTGATGATTTTTTAATCAAATTCCCCTTAAAGTACTGCTCAATAATATCATTGAGTTCCTGTTTTGTACCTCTATATTCAAGCCCTAATGACTTGCATATCTGTGAAAGTTCACTACGATACCAATAGTATTTATTAAACTCATCAAAGGATGCAATTTTATCAAACTCAGGTCTGCTTTTTATCAAAAAAACACCACCTTAAAACAAATTTAGATTGTCATATCGAAATAATGGAGTTTTAGTTTCATTGTTTTGACGTTTAACTTCGTTTCACTAACAAACTCACACAATCAGCTTCGGACTTACCGTATCATCAGTGAAAAAACAATCTTCACTAAATAAAGGAAAGTCCTTCGTTTTGATATTGTTCCATTCGTAAACTGAACCTACAATATCTACAATAATTGCTCCTAGCATCCGTTTCCTCCTTATGGCATTTCAGATTCGTTACACATTTCTAATGAATCACTCTTTAAAAATGGCACCACCAAATCAATCCACTCATAAGGCAGGTAAGCTGATAAATAACCGTGGTTATAACCCTTTGCTTCATACCAAATTGTATTTGAATGTAGCTGATGAAATAATTTCGCTGATTTTTTCACACAGTTCAATTCTTTTTCACCATAGATATACAGAACTTGAGCTTTGCTAGCAGAAATCATATCTTTCAGCTTGTAATACCCCATATAGGTTTTGTAAATGGTCACCAATGTTTTAACAGGTGTCCTTGGCAGATCCTCCAAATAATAAGCTTTTATTTCCTCTGGATAAGCCAGTTTAGGATAGAGTTTGTTCATCATGCTTAACTGAAGTTTGCAAGAGAATTTATTGAACATCAGTTTACCGAATAGAGACACTAGAAAGCTGCTGATTTTAGCTAACCTTGGTTGAGGAATACAGAGACTTCCGTCTATAATGGCCTTCTCAGCAATTTCACTATCTAAAGACAAAAGCTCCATGGCAATTTGACCACCAAGTGAAACACCACCGATTGCAAACAATTTCCCACCACAGTTTGCTTTGATATAGTCTAGAATCTCCAAAGCCGAATCTTCAGTAGAAACATAATCAAGTTGATATTCTTCACCATGACCATTCAAAGTAGGTAAAATAACACGGTATTTTTCTGACAAGATACGTGCTTGACGAAGATAATTCCACCAAGAACTGCCACCACCATGTATTAGTAAAATAGGAGGCAAATTCTTCTTACCAAATTCATGGAATTTCATGTTTAAACTCCTTACTGTAGGACTTTCACTAGCTACATCCTTGTTTAATCAGCTTGAACAAGCAGTGATAGCACCCGAACATGTGGTGCTAGTTAACTTATATATTATAGAACGAAAGTATATACTGTCTTGTACCAAATGCCTATTTCAAATAAATGTGTAAAATGATTTATTACTACAATAGTTAATCATTTACTCCAATAACACTACACTCTGTAAAACTAAAAACACAAAGTCACCAGTAGTACCTTTTCTCACTTAGATATTGTTCTTTTTGTTCTCTAGAAATTTCATGATTTCTAATTCCTAGTAATTCGTCTGTTGAAGAAACTATTGGGTCGATCCAGTCTGCTTTGGATCTAATCCAATCAATTTCGTCTTTACTAAGCTTCCCTGCCATCTCCAATTTATCAGCCATCAATCTTAAATCATTTGCTGTTTGAAAATCTTCTAGCATATTAAGAAGAGACATTGTCTGCTTCTTCTCTTCTTCGATTCTATTTTGTAATTTTCTTTTTCGCTCCTGTTCCTCTTTGTATAGTCTTTCTCTCTCTTCTCGTTCAAGTCGTAAGTTCTTAACTTTATAATACTCTTGGTAAATTAAAACAATTATTTCTGGGAGTGATTGTTCAATCGAGAATTCATTAGTATCTTTAATGTATTTACCATCTATTATCTTAAATCGAAATTTTCCATTTGGTATATAGTCATACTTCCTTATTCTTGGTTTATAAGCATATCCATTAAACTTTACGCTATCATTGTACTTCGCTAATTCTTTAGCTTCTTCTTTCGTTAATTCATGACTTACTTTGTCTGTTGATTCTATAACATCAAAACGAACAATATCCTTATCAATTTGAATATCCAATTTTGAAGTTACATTATCACCGATTCTTTCAATTACAGTAAACAGTATATCTAAAAAGCGATATAAACGAGGAAGTGAATTTAGTGAAATATTTTTTACAAATTTAGGTTCTTTTAAATCATTATATCTGTGTCTAGGATCAAAGTAAGGATAAGAAGCAGCTTTTTCCCTCTTATTCCACTCTACAATTTTATCTCTTAGATCAGCTACAGATTTATGTAACCTCTTATTTGGAGACTGGTTTAGATTTGAAACTGTTTCAATAATACGCTCTATTTTATCGTCCTCTAAAAATGATAATGAACTTCTTATACTAGTTGTATCAAGTTTAAAAATATCTTTATTTTTATCTTCCGAACTCACCTCTTTATGTTTAGCAGGTTTTATTCTATTATTCTTTAGACTTCTTCTATCAATATTAACTTCATTTACGACATTTTGTGGTAATGGCACAATAAGTTCACTTAAATCTTGTCCAGTATTCTTACGATACCAATAACTACCATTTGGAATTGGGATTTCAAATTCTTTGCATTTCTTGAGTAAGTCTGAATAGCTTAAATCATATTTCAATGAAACTTGTTTTGCACTTATTTCCCAGATTTCTTCATAGAGTTCTTCTCTAGAAAAGGTCTTTATCATCTTCATTTGAAACACCTTTACCCTTATATTTTACATCACCGTTTTTATATTTACCAAGCGAAAACGCAAATTCAAAAACCTCTAATTCTTCACTTCTGCATTTTCGCTTAATATAAAAAGTAAATCTTGTTTTAAACCGTTAAATTCCTCTATAATTTTATCTAAACTAGTTTCAATATTTTCAACACGGATCTCAGATAGCTTACCGTGATTGTATGAAATCATTCTTTCAGCAATAATATGATATGACCAACTCTCAGTGAAACGTCTGTCTCTTTCTTCGTTATGAATAGCAAAACCAATTGGGAGAAAATTATTTCTAAGACCTATAGCAACTGCCTGTGAACTTATACCTAAATAATCACCAGCAATTTTTAATGTGATTTTATTTAATTTTCTAATATCTTCGTCGGTATATTTCGGCATGTTAGTACTCCTTTTTTTATAATTCAAGTTGATGATTTAATAATCATGTCGATTGTTTTCATACTTTCTACTTTCTAAACAATTTTCAAATATATAGCGTTTTCATTATTTTCTTAACCTATTATATCATTATTCCAAACAAAAAACTGCAACTTACTCGTTGCAGTTACACAGATTTATTTCTGTTCCTTTTAGAAACTTATATTTTCATTTTCAGGCATAGTAAAGACATCATTTTTTTCAAAATAAGGTTTTACCATTTCTTTCCATCTAGCTTTATGAAAATTGATTGAGTTTAAAGGAGATAGTCCATAATTTCCCAATGCATAACCATCATTCACTTCAACTACAAGTGTTCTGCCATCACGAGTGACACCGATATCTAGTCCATAAGCTATTGGAGCATCTTTCCAACATGATATGGCTTCATCAATTACACTAGGATCAAATTGTGCATGATAATCACCTGTATAGGGGCGAACATCTAATACGCTACCATCTAACACAAAACAACGCCATTCTGCTATGAATTCTACAACCTCACTAATCCATATAGGATAGTCGAAAGGTAGACCAATACCTATCAAATCACGGGTTCCATTAACAACTCTTCCTGTAAAGACTTTTGATCCAGCTTTAGGTTTAATAAATTTTCCCCAATTATCAGGTATATTTACAATCTCTCCTAAAACACCTGCATAAATCTTTCGACCATAAAACTCTTTAAGCTCAATAGGATAGTCGTAAACCGGAACGTTTAACCCCATCATTTTTAGTAATGCTCTGGTCTCCGTTATATAATCTATAACTGCATCATCGCTTGTTAACTGTTTTATTTCAGAAAAAGATTGATATAAAACAACTTCTTCTCCTTGTAAGTAGGCACCTACTTGAGCATTGTATTTATTAATTGAAACCTCATTTGGTAATTTACTTTGTCTAATATAAACAACCATTTTATCACTCCTATATCACTAGTGTTGCACCTATTTGTAAAAAAAATAATAGCATTTTCGCTGTTATTTTTTTGAGTAAATAGCTCCCATAATATCATCGAAATAATCAACGGTATTTAGGAGTAATTCAATAACTTGGGACTTTGTTAGTCGCATTCCTCTTCTATCTCTAGCATCTTCTACTAAATTTTCAAGTTTCTCTAAATTTTTATCATCCAAGCTAATCATTATTCTATTTTTATCTGTTGCCATTTTCTTCACCTCAAGTCAATTCTATCACAGGTGTAACACTTATGTCAACTGATTTTTATAATACATTAGTTTAAAAGTGGGGAGGTTTTTTAACACAGTAACTTTAAATCTTTGGTATTAAAAAATTTCCACAGTATTTATAGAAATAAAATCTATCTCAAATAAGTTATCAGGTCTAGTATAAATTATGAGCGGATACTCTAATACGTCCCCTCTAAACAAGAAAACGGCTTACACTCAAGGGTTCTCTTAACCCCCTTTGTTACAAGGATTTGACGATTTTACTAGCAAATCTACATGCTGATAAGGAACTTTGGTTGACTATTGAATTTCTCCAACCTCTTCTTTAACATATCCCTCTACATCTTCAATCTCTAAAAATATTGGGTCTAAGTAACACAAGAAATGCCAATCTTCTGCACCTTTTTTTCTGTAGAGAATCGCTTCACCGTCTTCACTTCTGAAAAAGCTTCTGTCTACTTCATATCCACTGCATTCTAGAAAGTCTTTTGCCTGCCGATAGTTCGCTTCTCTTGCTTCCACTTAGGTTTTAACTTCATCGTTGTTAACAACATAGGCATCGATTTTGGAATAGCCTTCAATTACTTTTTCGTTTGGTTCGGATAGATTCGAGATTTCTTTCCAAATAATGTCAACATTTTCCTCAGGATCAAACATAAATTTAGACAAAGGTACAATGTTTCCGTTATAGATAATTTCCAGATAGTCTGGTAGATTTGTAGGATTAAAAAACTCTACTTCAAATCCATCTTCTGTTTCTAAAGTATATCCAGGTATTTGAGCTACAAAAGTTTTCCCCTCTTTTATTGAATCAAACGCGACTATATCTTTAGAATAATCATTTTGGTACAATTCCAATATAACCATCGATAATCTTTCTATTTTCATCATTAGGCTAATGTAAATAAGCACGTCACCTGATCAGTTCAGGCTTTCTGTATCATCTCATCATATTCCCTCCTCATTCTCCGAGTCCTATCCCATGGGCGGAGCATCTGCTTCTACTTCGCTGATGCTTCAGCTCGTACAAGCAGTGATACCGCCTCAACGTGATGCGTTTGTGGGACTCAAAAGGTTTGGGTGAACCTTTTGAGGATTAGCTACGTTTCACTAACAAGCTTACACACTCGACATGTGCTGAGAGCTTTCTTCTATACTAATAGACGAAAGGGTGTGAAAATGATTTTTAAATGATACTGTGGAACGGAACAGTAGCCCTAGTATTGACTACTGTCGTTTCTATTCATATTGGCTATTCTAGGACTGAGATGAAAAAATCTATAAATGCTCAGAATAAAATTGAACCCGCAAATCTCCCCAAAACAATGGTGAGTCATGTACTTGTATTATTCCGAAAAAATACACCTCTGGTGCAGTGAGACAAATTGGTGTATCTTATAGTGGCTTCGTAGATGAAAGCTATACTCTACTATCACTCTTTGATGATGTAGAACAAATTGAAAAAGATAATAGACTTCAGACAGCTATTGATGTTGTCAGAGAACAGTTTGGTTTTTTAGCCATACAAAAAGGAACCGTCCTAACTGAAGGTTCCAGAAATATTGAACGCAGTAAACTTATCGGTGGTCATTCCGCGGGTGGATTGGAGGGATTAAAATGAAACAAGAAAAAAATACAGTACAATTTTCAGAAATCCGTAGCAAAGGATGTAATGATATTGAAATGCTTGAAAGATTTTTACATGGAATCGTTGAAACAGCAACTTCAAAACTTCGTCAGAGAAAACTCAAAACAACTGAAATATCGATACGACTAGTACATGCTAAATCTGAAAACCGATTACCATTGGAATTTACATTTAGCATTAAGCCAACAAGCTCATCTGTGATAATCTATACTGAGGTAATCAATCGCTTTAAAGAATGTTACACAGGTGGGGGAATTCAAGGTTTTACGATTCAATTTGATAAAAATACCCTTGCCTCTGCATAGAAAGGATTTGATATGATTGACCGTTCATATTTACCATTTCAATCAGCAAGAGAGTACCAGGATACAAAGATGCAAAAATGGATGGGCTTTTTCCTATCTGAACATGCATCAGCACTCTCTGATGATACAAACAAAGTAACGTACATGTCTGACTTATCACTAGAGAAGAAATTATTACTCCTCAGTCAAGTATACGCCGGGCAGCTACGCACACGCATTCAAGTGATTGAAAAAAACAAGCGTGTTTCCTACACTGGAACAATACCAAGTCTGACCAAAGATTTCATTTTGATAAAAACTACAACAGGTCACATCAATTTGAAATTAAAAGACATTATTAGTATTGAACTTGTCGAGGAGGTGCTCTATGAATCAGCTTGAGTTTCAGCGTAATCACCTACAAATGGACTATTATAGCGAGAGCTACCAAGATTTTGAACGTGACTTCTACCGCTACTCTAACATGAATATTCCATTGACCTTCCTAACTGATGATATCCTAAAAACAATGGCGACTTCACGTAAGAATTACTTTGTCCTCAATAAGGAAAAGTCCAGAGATAACCGCGATCACTTCTTCATATTTGAAGTAAGTACCGTAGATGAGAATCCGCTAATCTATCATTATACATATAAGAAAACTACAATATATTTAGCAGAAAAATAGGAGCAGTTCAATTGACTGTTCCTATTTTTAATATTCATAAAATCTAAAGTCTTTATACTCTTTAACAATGGAGTCGCCAACCAGAACAGACTATACTGACCAGCGACTACCTTAAATTTAATGTTTCAGATTTATTTTCTTATCTCTAATTTCATAAACTACATCTGCTACATTTTCGAGTAATCGTTTATCGTGGGTGATAAACACGATAGTTCCGGTGTACTCCTTCATTAGTATTTCCAAAGCCTCTAAACTTGGTATGTCAAGGAAGTTACTGGGTTCATCCATTATTAGGATGTTATATCTACCCATGAGCATTTTAGCAAGCAACAATTTTATAATTTCTCCACCGCTTAAAACAGATAAACTTTTTCCAATATCGTTCTGTTTGAACCCCATAGATGCTAGCACTGAACGAATTTCTGATATATTGTAGTCACAATCCTTCTGCATAAACTCCATAACATTCTGATTACTGTTGTACTTGTAACCATTCTGTGCAAAGTAACCTATTTTTGCCTTAGGCGAAATAGAAATTCCTTCTTCATGGTTTAAGATCATTTGGATTAAAGTTGTTTTTCCGATTCCATTACCACCAGTTAACGCCACTTTTGCTCCTAACGGAATTTGAAAAGATGCATTTTCAAACAGAGCCTTATCCCCAAATACTTTATTAATTTCTGCACCGACTATAGGGTATGGATTATGGAGCTCCAATGCTTTACTTTGCCTGAAACGAATTCTGCGAATGCCTTCCGGAGCTTCTACTTTTCCTAAGGCCGCAATCCTGTGCTCTAGGGTTTTAGCAGCATTATACATCTTTTTTTCCTTACTTCCTATTGATTTTTGATGAGCTAAACGCCCTCCGTCTTCAGTACTTTTTTTCTTTGAAGAACCTTTTGCCTTCTGTTCTATTTTACGAGCCTGTTTTCGCTTTTCCTCCGCAGCCCTTTCCAATCGGGCACGTTCCGCAATAAATTGTTCGTATTCTGCAGCTTGGCTCTTACGTTCTTCCTCTTTCTGACGAAGATAATCAGAATAGTTTCCCCAATACTCAGTGATTTTGCCATCTTTCAGTTCCCATATTTTATCTACTATTTCATCAAGAAAATAGCGGTCATGGCTAATAACTAACAGTGCACCTGTAAAATATTTTAGCTGTCCTATTAGAAAATCAATTCCTTCACGGTCTAAATGGCTCGTAGGTTCATCCGCTAAAATACCATGAACCTGTGCCGATAAGGCCTGTGCTATTTTAAGCCTTGTTTCTTCACCACCGCTCATAGTCTGTATATTTAATTGCTCAACACCTAGCTTGCCTACAAGTGCAAAATCTTTTTCCTCCTGCAGAGTTACTTCGTCCAACTGGGGAATATAGGCAAGTTCACCCAGACGATTCATTTTACATCCTGGGGGAGTTAATTCTCCTAAAAGTACCCTGAGTAAAGTGCTTTTTCCAGCACCATTTGCTCCTACTAAACCAATACGGTCATAATCATATACTTCTAATTCATTTATATCTAAAACATCGCGTCCTTTGAATTCCACACGAATGTCTTTTGCTTTTAATATTAATTCCATAACATTTCCTCCTGTCTATAATCGCATGCTTTCATTTGCTTGTATGCAGGGAAAACCCTGCGATTTTAGCAGGAAGAGTTACATGAAAATAAGATACATAAATATTCCTCCAATATTGTTTATTTTAAATCTAATTTTCTAACCTCAGTTATCATTTGGCAAACTATAGCAATGCCAATAATTAAAATACCTGATAGTAAAAACCAATGATTTACACCGATTTTATCAGCAAAGAATCCAGAAAGAATTAACCCAATTGGCATAGCAAGTGACATGATACTTCCGATCAAAGAAAATACACGTCCTAAATATTCAGGCTTAATTTTCTCCTGAAAAAGAGCTGTTTGCACACCGCTATAAAATGGCACCGAAAGCCCCATTATTGCACAGCAAACTACGAATATTACAAATCCATTTGGAGGAAGTATTCCCGAAACGGCTAAACTGGTCCCCATTATAAAAAATGAACTTGTTATTAGTAATACATGCTTTTCGAAGCCCCCTAATCTTCCTAATAATAAGCCTCCTGCTAGCATCCCAAATGCAAAGGAAATTTCCGTAATAGAAATATGCACAGGCGTTCCATTAAAGTGTTCCATGCTTATTAAAGGAAATAGTGCATTGATTGGCATATAAACAAAAGTATATAGTGTTCCTAAGAGTAATAAGGCAAACAATCCTTTGTTTTGTCTCAGAACCACAACTCCTTCTTTCATCTCCCTTATGAAATTTGGTTCTAAACTTTGCACTTGATTACCCAGCTTAGGTATACGTACAATTGCTACCGTAATAGATGCAATCACAGCACCCAATACGTCGATGGCAATAATAGCATTTAAATCCCAAACGGAGTATAAGAGTGCTGCAACTGCCGGACTAACAATATAGCTTATAGACTGCAAAGACTGACTATAGCCTGCGCATTTCGTTAGCTGTTCTTCTGGTACTAAAAGTGGTGTAACCGCATTGAGTGCTGGGGTATGAAAAGCTGTTCCAATGCTACGGATAAACAATACTATCATAATCATCCAGACAGGTAGCTCCATACAGAATGCAACAATAGCAAGCACTGCACCAGCTGCTGCGATAATTAAATCGGCACCAATCATTATCTTCTTCCTATCATGACGATCCACTAGCACACCAATGGCAGGTCCCAAAATCGCATAGGGTAAAAAACCTACTAATGAAGCCATAGACAAGACCATCGCAGATCCTGTTTTTTCTGTAAGGTAAAAAATAATCGCCATTTGCAGGATGGCACTAGTGATTAATGATACTGCTTGCCCTGCCCATATTGCATAAAATTTTCGTTTCCAATTGTTGTATTTTTCCATTTATATTATCTCCTGCATATTATTTTGCTTGAATTTCTATTTTGAATAGCATTCTAGGCAATAAAAAATGCAGGCCAAACCCCACAATGTGGCTTTTGGTCTGCATACATACAATTTGGAAACATTCATATTAAAGACATAGTTAAATAAAGGTATAGTTAAATAACCAATATCCTCACCGTAACTAATGAATGCTCAATATCGTATAAATAAGCACAACAAAAAAGCCTATCATCGGGTATAGATTCTGCTTTTTTTATTGCCAGCTTATCTTAAACGCATTGAGGCTGTCATAGTTTCGGTTCCTCCTACATCTTTGTTTATATCAATTTATAGTATAACACAACAAGATGATATGTTCAATATAAAAGTTATGGAATGAGACTCATACTTCCAATTCGATGCCAGATTTAAAGGATATGACGAAGTTTTCTTCATAGACTGTAACGCTCTGGATTATCTTCCTTAGTAGCAAGCGATTAGCTTTCACAAAATCTTCTGTTTGTAGTTTTAAAAATTCATCAGGATTTTCTAACTCAACCTCAAAATATTTCATTTTACATTCCCTCATTTCATTTATTGATAAATTGAGTTTGCAAAAAAGAGTGGACAATTTTTGTCTACTCTTAACCTTTAAAATAGTTTTTTTTAATCGATTTGAAGTTGCCTAAATTATTACTTATTCGGTAAAATGAAGTATTGCTTTCAACAGATTTCCTTCAACTACACTTCACTTGATTCAAACAAGGTGGGTACATTTCTATTCCCACAAACTCCTTGTCAATGGAAACAAACACGTACCCACAGGGTAAATGGAAATAGAAACTGATAATTTCTAGCTATCACTTCTACTCATTCCAAAAATTTTCTCACTCTGATACTTACCCACCATAAAGCAAAAAGCCTTGCAATCAAGGCTTTCATTATCCCTTTCGTTCAAAGGTTTCTAAGCTTTTACGAGCAGAGCGACACACTCAGCGGTTCGCTATCTCCGTTCTGTCTGCGTGCTAGCACTTGTCAATCACGGACAGCTATCGCATGGGCGGAAGTAAATGCTAATCTTCGTCGTTTTACTCCTTGACTAGCAAACTTACCGCCTCAACATGATGCGTTTGAGGAAATAAATCCACTGGCTGAACTTTCTTCAACTCATATCCCAATTCTTGGTAGAGTTTGATATCACGCGCCATGGTGGCGACATTACATGAGATATAGGCGATGCGGTCGGCTCCTGTTTGGCTACTTGCCTTGATAAAGCTTTCTGTGAGTCCTTTTCTTGGTGGGTCCACTAGTATAAGGCTTGGTTGAATTCCATCTTTAAGCCAATTTTTCATAGCATTTTCAGCTGTGTCACAAACATAGTGGGCATTTGAAATATTGTTTAGCTGAGCATTCTTTTTGCTATTCTCAACCGCTTCTGGAATCACTTCGACACCATAGACTTCCTTGACATGTTTCGCAACAGAAAGACCAATCGTCCCGATACCAGAATAGGCATCAATGATCACATCGTCTTCTTTTAATGCAGCAAAGTCAATGGCTGTTTGATAAAGCTTCTCTGCCATTTGAGTATTGACTTGGTAAAAAGCGGGTCCAGCGATTTGGTAGTCATTTCCCAACATCTGATCAGTGATAAAGTCTTGTCCATAAAGTGTGCGCCACTCCTTACCAAAAATCGCATTTGTATTCTGGTCGTTGATATTTTGCATAACAGACACAATCTCTGGAAACTGCTTGATTAGTTGATCAATCAATTGTTCCACACGGAAAACTTTAGGACGAGTAGTTACCAAAATCACCATGATTTGTCCTGAGTAGTGGCCACGACGCACCACAAGATTCCGAATCAAGCCAGCTTGTTCCTTTTCATCATAAGGTTTCAAATCATAACGGCGGAGCAAGTCTCGTAGGGCTATTACTACCTCATCAATCACAGGATCCTGGATAAAGAAATCTTCTAGAGGCATGAGGTCATGCGAATTCTTACGGAAAAATCCTGTTTCCAAGACACCATTTACTCGACGAACAGGCACCTGAGCTTTGTTGCGATACTTGACTGGATTTTCCATGCCAAGCGTTTCAGCAACCTCTACATCTGCAATTCCAGCAATCTTGTATAGACTATCCTTAACTTGCTTGGTTTTAAACTTGAGCTGTTCTGGATAGGCAAGATGACCTAAATCCGCGATTCCTGAACGCAGGTAAGCCAAATCTAGATCTTGATTACGGTGTGGTGACTGGACTAGGTATTCCTCAACCTTCCCAAAACCAATCTTTTTATTAACCTTGAGGACACGCATAAGGATTTTTTCAGTCGGTAAAGCATTCTCTACAAAAAAGACCAAACCATCCACCTTGGCAACACCGGCTCCTTCATGGGTCAAGTCAACAATTTCAACTTCTACAATATCATTTTTCTTTAACATTCTCTTCTCTTTCTATTGGCCGACAAAAAAGACGGCAACGTTACGGTTACCATCTATTATACCATGAAATTTCTTAAGAACCAAAACTCTTGAAGAAGTTAACAATGGCTTGCCAGAGGGAGCTTAGGAAATTGCCGCCGTCCTCTAGCGCCTTATCAGCATCAAAGTTAAGGTTGATATTTTTAAAACTGTCGCCAGCTTGTGAAACGATGCTTTGTTTAAGGTCGTTTAGGGTCTTAGTGAAGTCTGCATTGCTGAGGATATCACTTTTTGAAAGATTCAAAGCAAAATTGATGATGATGTTGATTTGGTTTCCTGTTATAACCTGATCAAGTTTGTAATTTTTCAAGGTATCTTCAACAATTTTGCGGACATCTTCCTCTGTCAGATTTCCCTTGCTTTCTTTAGCTTTGGCGATTCCTGACTTGATATCAGCTAGGGCAACGTTTAATTTATTAGCATCATAGCCTGACTTGTCCTTGTTTTCAGCATTGATATCGGACAAAGCCTTCAACTCTTCTTGAGCCAAATCTTTATTGGCTTGCGGTACCTTGGCTCCATTAGCCTCTAGCGAATAATAAATCCCTGCTAAAGCACTTTCTCCTGTAACTGGAATGGGGGCTGCTACAGTGATTTTGGCGTGTTCCACACCCAAAGTTACGGCTGCATTTCGGTACATATCCTGAGTCACCTTAGTGATGTTTTCTGGTGTTTCAATCTTGACCTCAAGTGGCGACTTGTCACCTAGTTTTTGAATCTTGGCTGATGAATACAACTGTAAACTAGAGTCATTAGCCACATTCATAATCTTAGAATAGACATCAGGTGTCATGGTCTTGAGTTCTTTGGTGTCTGTTGAGGCATTGTAGCCTAGTTTTTTAAGGGTTTGATTTTTTTGGTCTTCAGACAATGAAGAACCTAGGACATATTCGGGTTGGACGTAGGTTTCATCGATAACTTTTTGAACATCTGTTGCTGCATGGACGCTATTCATAGCTGTTACTGCCCACAAAACCGCAGCACTGGTCAGAAAGAGTTTCTTTCTCATAGGGAATTCCCTCCTTTACCTTTCTAGAGTAATATATCTATCTTAAAGAAAACTTATAACAAAAACACCTGGACTAGCCAGATGTTGAAAAGAGAGTGAAACATTTGATGATGTAAAGGTTGAGTTGTACCTGTCTAGAATAGTAATAGTTCCCCCCATTTACGTAAAGTTCAGCACCATGAAAAATAGAAATGGGGTGAATATAACTATAAGTTTTTCCAGTGGCATTACCCAGCAAGGGAGCAACTGTATCACGGGAGTACTGTTTGGCTAGTGCTAGAGTATTTTCTTTGCCATTTTGGGCAATAAAATCGATATAGGCAGGTCCAAAATTATAGGCTTGCACAGCCGTCCAGACATCAACGTCCTTCTTCTGGGCTAGATAGAGATTGTCGGTCAAAGTTTGCACACCTTGCCGAATGCTAGACGCATTATCATTGATGGTATTGGTTGAACCACTTGCAGACTCACTGGACTGCATGACATCGCCTTCTTTTCCTTTTGTTTCGGTATAAATCATAGCGAGCACAAGCTCTTCGTTTGCTGGGGTGTCTTTTTCACTCAAGATTTCGCGAACCATGGGTTGATAGGTCATGACCTGCTTGACATCTTGGTGAACGCGGTAAGCTTTATAACCAGCAAAAAGGAAGACTGCTAGTACAAGCACTCTTCGAATTCGTTTAAACATTATTTACTTTGAATATCCTCGATATTTTTGATTAAGATAGAGTAGGTTCCATTGTCATTTTGGATAAACTCAACAGACTCAGCATCTTGATAGACATTATTGGGAACAATGAGCTCAATTCCATTTGACAAGGAGAGTTTTTGGTTTTCAAATTTCTTTAATTGGCGACTGGCATCAATTTCATCAAACTGAACTGGCTCTGGTACGGCTTCTTTGACTTGGTCAATAAAGCTCAAACGAGCCGTCAGATTGTTGTCAAAAAGGTCATTAGCCAGTTTCTCAGGTGATAATTCATTGCTTTCTTCAAGATTGTTGAAAATCGCTGATTTGACCTTAGATTGAAATTGAAAATCATCTGTGTTAAAAGTCTCAGCAATTCTCTGAGCCGTTTTTTCTAGTTCCTTGATAGATTTCTTAGGTGAAATCTTAGGGGCGACAGCTAGGAGATTCTCTGAAAAATAGTTCACGAAAGCCCCGTTGTACTTGATTCGTTTTTCAATCAGATGGTACTTACGACTTTGAAGATTAACCACCAAGGCCTCATCAGCCCCTGTTCCAAATCCAGGCAGGTTATTCTGAGTCAGCTTGATTGGATTATCAACCTCTCCTCCAAGGTGGGTCAAGGTCTCCCGCAGGGCAATTCGTAAGAAAGCAAAATGTTCTACACCTTCTTTAGAAAATTGCACAAAAATCAAGTCATTGGTCTTGAGATTTTCGGAAATGCTGAACTCCTCTTTCCAGAGATTAGCCAGTGTTACTGATGTCTCCAACAAATCGTCTGTGATGTGATTGAAGAAGGGATTTTCTTCTTCGAAAATCCCAGTCTTAGCTTCATCTGAATACACACGTTCAATTTTTTTACGCAGGTATTCTTCGATTTTTGGAGTGATATTGAGAAACTTATCCGCTAAGAACAGCTCGGTATCATCCGGACTGAACTGATGGATAATAGCTTTCTTAATATAAATGTCCATAAAAATTTTAGTCCTCGTATAACGGGAAGGCATCTGTCAACGCTTTGACTTCACTTCTCACTTCTTCTAAGACAGCTTCATTTTCTGCATTCTTAAGGGTTTTAATGATGAGTTCAACCACTTTACGACTCTCTTCTTCACCAAATCCACGAGCAGTAATGGCTGCTGCTCCGATACGAATACCACTTGTCTTGAATGGTGACAAGCTTTCGTAAGGGATTGAGTTTTTATTTAGGGTAATATTGACTTCATCCAGCAAGTTTTGAGCAACTTTGCCGTTTTCTACAACTTTAGTCACATCCACTAGGAAGAGGTGGTTTTCAGTTCCTCCAGAAATGATACGAAAATCAGGGTCTTGCAAGAAGACATCTGCCATAGTCTTGCTGTTCTTGATAACATTGGCAGCATATTCCTTGAAGGCTGGATCCAAAACTTCTTTGAAAGAAACAGCCTTAGCTGCCACAACATGCTCCAAAGGACCACCCTGAATACCTGGGAAAATAGCTGAATTAATTTTCTTAGCTAAGTCTTCATCATTGGTCAAAATCAAACCACCACGTGGGCCACGAAGAGTTTTGTGGGTCGTTGTTGTCGTGATATGAGCGTATGGCACTGGGCTTGGGTGAAAACCAGCTGCAACCAAACCAGCGATATGGGCCATATCCACCATAAGCTTAGCCCCAACAGCATCTGCGATTTCACGGAATTTTGAGAAGTCGATAATTTGAGAATAGGCTGAAGCACCTGCTACGATCAATTTTGGTTTTACTTCTTGGGCTTGTTTCAAGATAGCATCAAAATCCAAGAGTTCCGTTTCAGGATCAACACTATAAGAAACAAAGTTGTAGGTTTGACCTGAGAAGCTAACAAGAGCCCCATGAGTCAAGTGACCACCTGCAGCCAAATCCATTCCCATAACCGTATCGCCAGGCTCAATCAAGGCCATGTAAGCTGCACAGTTAGCTTGGCTTCCTGAGTGTGGTTGGACATTGGCAAATTTTGCACCGAAAATTTCTTTTGCGCGTTCAATGGCTAGAGATTCCACCACGTCTACTACATCTGTTCCACCATAATAACGGCGTCCTGGGTAACCTTCAGCGTATTTATTCGTCAAGATAGACCCTTGAGCTGCCATAACTGCCTTGGAAACTACGTTTTCCGAAGCAATCAACTCAATGTTGTTTTGTTGGCGTTCCTCTTCTTTGGCAATAGCATTCCAGAGATCAGCATCATATGCTTTAAAATCATCTTTGTCAAAAATCATAGGTCTTCTCCTTTATTGTGTGACTAGTCCATTAGTTTAATTCTCTTATAAGAAAATTAAACTAAAAGATGCGAATAAACCGTTTCTGCATTTTATCACAAGTATAACCAACTTTTTCATAAAATGCATGAGCACCCAGACGATGATCGGCAGAGTTTAAGCGGATAAACCCATAACCACGTCTTTTTGCTTCTTGATCCAACCCTTGCAGTAAGCTTTTACCAATACCTTGACCTTGCGCTTGAGGTGAAACTGCTAAGGCTAAAATATTAAATCCTGCTTTAGAATAAAGTGATTCATAGACCTCAGCGTGGACATATCCAAGTAAGACATGACTAGCTTCATCCTCATAGCCAAGAAGGAAATGATGGGAATCCTGAGATAGTCTAGCTAGTTGACTAGCCGTGTCCTCTGGACTAAAAGAATAGCCCAAAGCCTCTTGGTTGATGTTACAAATAGCTTTCACATCTGTTTCTCTTAAATTTCTTAGCATTTTAAGCCTCCTCAAAAGAAATCTCTGGCAACCGAGCAAGAATATCTTCTCGCTTAATGGCCCCTTGGCGTAAGATTTTCACCTTGTCTCCAGACAAATCCAAAATAGTTGAATCCTGTCCAGTTAGAAAAGCATCGTCTTCCAGACCCAAAACCTCTTGGTCAAAATCCTCTAGAATTTGCTTAAATGTCACTCCACTTGCCTGACCTGAAATATTGGCAGACGGTCCAATCAAGGGCCCCGTCTCTCGAATCAAATCAAGGGTAATGGGATGACTCGGCATCCGAAATCCAACAGTTGCAAGGCCAGAATTGACCCAATAGGGAACTCGGTCATTGGCTTCAAGGATAATGGTCAAGGGACCTGGTAAAAAGGTCTCTACAAGTTTTTGTAGATAAGTTGGCTGATTCTTTGAAAAGTTCAAGATATCCTCTAAAGAGGCGATATTGAGATTAAGCGCCTTGTCTCTTGGACGACGTTTGAGCTGGTATACATGATTAACTGCTTTTTCGTCTAGAGCTTTGGCAAAGAGACCATAAACTGTCTCGGTAGGTAAAACAACCGCCCCACCCTTTTCCAACTCTTGTCTAATCCTGTCCATCATCAACTACGACCATCCTATCTTGACCAAATTGGTCCTTGAGTGTTCGAACTCGCTGTTCAGGAAGATGTTTCCTAAAAAGTTCAGGAACACTTTGACCTTGCTTGTATCCAATTTCAAGGTAAATCTTACCACCATCTTTGAGATAGTCTTTTGCATCTTCCGCAATTCTACGGTAAATAGCTAGGCCATCCTCGTCTGCAAAGAGAGCTAGATGAGGTTCTGAATGCAAAACATTCAAGCCGACCTCTGACGCATCTTCACGAGAGATATAGGGTGGATTGGAAACAATTATATCATATTTTTCAGAAATTTCTGTAAAACAGTCAGATTTTTTTAAAAATATTTGAAGATTTTGATTTTTAGCATTTTCGCTAGCTAAATCTAAAGCATTTTGGGAAATATCTGCTGCTGTCACTGACCAAGCTGGTCTATTTTTTGATAAGGCTAGAGCAATAGCTCCACTACCTGTTCCAATATCCAGAACTGAAAGATTCGTCTCAGGATTTTCAGCCAGGATAAGCTCCACCAACTCCTCTGTTTCTGGACGAGGGATCAATACTCGCTCATCAACTTTTAACTGCATTCCATAAAAATCTGCCTGTCCAATGATGTACTGTGCCGGTTTATGAGCTGCTAACTGTTGGAAAATTCCTTTTACAAATACTTCTTCCTCTTCCGTCACTTCCTGCTGGAGGGCAAAAACGAAATCTGTAAAAGATAGATTTTTCAGGCTACGATAGACAAAAGAGAGGCTTTCAGCTTCCTCTCCTTGTCTTATCAACTCTTCTTCAAAATCTGAAAATAATTGAGCTAATTTCATTATTTGTTTAATTCTTCTAATTTTTGTGTTTGGTCATAGAGCACCAAGGCATCCACAACTTCGTCCAATTTACCAGACAAAATGGTATCTAGTTTTTGGAGAGTTAAGCCGATACGGTGATCTGTGACACGGTTTTGTGGGAAGTTATAAGTACGAATCCGTTCTGAACGGTCCCCAGTACCGATTGTCGACTTACGCTCAGCGTCTTGTTCATCCTGAGCAATCTGAGCAAAGTGGTCAGCAACACGGGCACGAATGATTTTCATGGCCTTCTCACGGTTCTTCTGCTGGGTACGTTCTTCCTGCATCTCAACCTTGATATTGGTTGGCAAGTGAACGATACGAACAGCAGTCGCAACCTTATTGACGTTCTGTCCACCAGCACCAGATGCGTGGTAGATGTCAACACGAAGGTCTTTTGGATCAATATCGTATTCTACTTCTTCGACTTCAGGCATGACAAGAACTGTCGCTGTCGAAGTATGTACACGGCCTTGGCTTTCTGTCACAGGGACACGTTGCACACGGTGGGCACCTGATTCGTACTTAAGCTTAGAGTAAACAGACTGACCTGAAACCATGGCAACGACTTCTTTGAAACCACCGACACCGTTCATAGAAGCTTCCATGACTTCAAAACGCCAGCCTTGAGCTTCCGCATACTTTTGGTACATAGTTAGAAGGTCTCCGGCGAAAAGTGCCGCTTCGTCACCACCAGCCGCTCCACGGATTTCAAGGATGATATTCTTATCATCATTTGGATCCTTTGGAAGGAGCAAGATTTTCAGTTTCTCTTCGTATTCTTCTTTTTCAGCCTTGGCATCTTTGAGCTCTTGCTTGGCCATTTCTTCCAAGTCCGCATCTCCGCCTGATTCCTTAATCATCTCTTCAGCATCTACGATGTTTTGAAGGACTTGTTTGTACTCACGGTAGGCTGTCACCGTATCACGACTTGAAGCCTCTTCTTTTGAAAGCTCCATGAAACGCTTGGTATCCGATACCACATCTGGGTCACTGAGTAGTTCTCCTAGTTCTTCATATCGGTCTTCTACAGCTTGTAGTTGATCATAGATGTTCATTTTTCTTCATTCTCCTTATTGATTTCAGGGGCAAAATAATGTTTACGGCAAACTGAGATATAGGTTTCATTACCACCGATCTGAATCTGTTCTCCATCATAAACGGGCAGTCCATCCTGTGTACGCAACACCATAGTCGCCTTTTTCTTACAATACTGACAGATGGTCTTGATTTCGTCAATCTTGTCTGCTAAGAGCAAGAGATATTTGGAACCTTCGAACAGTTCATTACGAAAGTCATTTTTCAAACCAAAAGCCATGACGGGTATATCTAACTCGTCCACAACACGAGCTAGGTCGTAAACATGGTGACGCTTGAGAAACTGGGCTTCATCAACCAACACACAGTAAGGTTTTTCTGGTAAATCTCGGATATAACCGAAGATATCAGTTGTTTCCTCAATCGCAATGGCAGGGCGTTTCATACCGATTCGACTCGACACATAGCCAACACCGTCACGCGTATCAAGAGCTGAGGTCATAATCACAACACCTTTTCCTTGCTCCTCATAGTTATAGGCTACTTTAAGAATCTCGATTGTCTTACCAGAGTTCATGGTCCCATAACGATAATACAACTGTGCCATGTTTCTTGCTTCACGTCCATTTCTAAATTTTTGCTACATTCTAGTATATCATAATTTTCTTAAGCTTTAAACGGCAAAATGTGCTAAAATAGAAGAAATCAAAAACTAGTGGAGGAAGCCATTATGCCATTTGTACGCATCGATTTATTTGAAGGACGCACGCTCGAGCAAAAGAAAGCTCTTGCTAAGGAAGTAACGGAAGCTGTTGTCCGTAACACTGGAGCACCTCAATCTGCTGTCCATGTCATCATCAACGACATGCCAGAAGGAACTTACTTCCCTCAAGGTGAAATGCGCACCAAATAAGCTAGCTTAAGCAGAATTGCTTAGGCTTTTTCAATCTCCAAGTAGCATCCATTGAAGAAATAGTTCAAATTTGTTACAATTTGAAAGGATACTTGGAAAAATTTCCAAGAAAAGAGCTATTTAATTAAAGGAAACATTATGATTACACGTGAATTTGATACCATCGCTGCCATCTCTACTCCACTAGGTGAAGGGGCTATCGGTATTGTCCGCCTGAGCGGAACAGAAAGTTTTGCAATTGCGCAAAAGATTTTTAAAGGAAAAGACTTGAACAAAGTTGCCAGCCACACTCTCAACTACGGTCACATTATTGATCCTCAGACAGGAAAAGTCATGGACGAGGTTATGGTTGGGGCTATGAAGTCTCCAAAGACCTTCACTCGTGAGGATATTATCGAGATTAACACTCACGGTGGGATTGCAGTCACTAATGAAATATTACAACTAGCGATTCGTGAAGGGGCTCGCATGGCAGAACCTGGTGAATTTACCAAACGTGCCTTTTTAAACGGTCGCGTAGATTTGACACAGGCCGAGGCGGTGATGGATATCATCCGCGCCAAGACAGACAAGGCCATGAACATTGCGGTCAAACAACTTGATGGTTCCCTTTCTGATCTTATCAATAATACCCGTCAAGAAATCCTCAATACACTTGCCCAAGTTGAAGTCAATATCGATTATCCTGAGTACGACGATGTTGAGGAAGCCACTACTGCTGTTGTCCGTGAGAAGACAATGGAGTTTGAGCAATTGCTAACCAATCTCCTTAGAACAGCCCGTCGCGGCAAAATCCTCCGTGAGGGAATTTCTACAGCAATCATCGGCCGTCCCAACGTTGGGAAATCAAGCCTTCTCAACAACCTCTTACGTGAAGACAAGGCAATCGTAACCGATATTGCTGGTACGACACGTGATGTCATTGAAGAATACGTCAACATCAACGGTGTTCCTCTAAAATTGATTGACACAGCTGGTATTCGTGAAACGGATGACATCGTGGAACAAATAGGTGTTGAGCGTTCGAAAAAAGCTCTTAAGGAAGCTGACTTGGTGCTGCTAGTACTAAACTCTAGCGAGCCCTTAACTGCCCAAGATCGCCAACTTCTTGAGATTAGCCAAGATACAAACCGTATTATTCTACTTAATAAAACCGACCTGCCTGAAGCGATTGAAACTTCAGAACTTCCTGAAGACGTTATTCGTATTTCAGTCCTAAAAAACCAAAATATTGATAAGATTGAAGAACGTATTAACAACCTCTTCTTTGAAAATGCTGGTTTGGTTGAGCAAGACGCTACTTACTTGTCAAATGCCCGTCACATTTCCTTGATTGAGAAGGCTGTTGAAAGCCTACAAGCTGTTAATGAAGGTCTTGAACTGGGGATGCCTGTTGATTTGCTTCAAGTTGATTTGACTCGTACTTGGGAACTCCTCGGAGAAATCACTGGAGATGCTGCTCCTGATGAACTTATTACCCAACTTTTTAGCCAATTCTGTTTAGGAAAATAGGAAAATCCATGATCGTTGTTGCGGTCATGGATTTTATTGTCTTTATCAGTAATCTGGTCTTAAGACCCCTGTTACAGTTGCCTTGGTTGCTTCGTAGTCGCCATCTACGACAACCTTGATAATGCGTTTGGCATCTTCTTCTGGTGCTGGAACTAGAGGTAGACGAGTTGGTCCAGCTTCAAATCCCATGTAGTTAAGAACCGCCTTAACAGGAGCAGGACTTGGATAAGAGAAGAGAGCATTGACCTTAGGAATGAATTTACGCTGAATAGCTGCAGCTTTCTTCATATCGCTTTCTGCAATGGCCGTAAACATCTCGTGCATTTCATCCCCATTTGTATGAGAAGCAACAGAAATAACCCCGTCAGCACCAAGGTTCATGGCATGGAAAGCATCTCCATCCTCACCTGTATAAATCAAGAACTCCTCTGGCTTGTGCTCAATCAAGTAAGCCATATTAGCTAAGCTAGTACATTCTTTGACACCGATAATATTTGGATGATCAGCCAAGCGAAGCATAGTTTCTGGAGTCAATTCGACAACCACACGACCTGGAATGTTATAGATAATAATTGGTAGGTCAGAAGCATCTGCAATAGCTTTAAAGTGCTGATACATTCCTTCTTGAGAAGGTTTGTTGTAGTAAGGTACAATAGCAAGCCCAGCCGCAAAACCGCCAAATTCCGCTACTTCTTTGACAAACTCAATAGAGTCACGCGTATCATTAGTACCCACACCCGCAATCAAAGGTACACGTCCATTGACAATCTTCTGTACAGCTGCAAATAGCTCCAATTCCTCATCGTGAGTCAAAGTTGGACTCTCAGCTGTCGTCCCTGCGAGAAGAATTCCATCCGTATGATGCGCCAACAGATGCTCAATCAAGGCTGGAATGGCATCAAAGTTGATGGAACCATCCTCGTGGAAGGGAGTAATAAAGGCTGTGATGATTTTACACTCTTTTAAATCTTTATAAGACATGAGAAACACCTCTCTATTTCAAAGAAGGAGTTCATCTGAACTCCTAAATTATATGACTATTTTAATTCAAATTTCAATTCAGCTGTTGGACGAACCAATCCACGTTCGTGAAGAGTTTCTGCAATCTGAACTGAGTTCCAAGCAGCACCTTTGAGAAGGTTATCTGAAACAACCCACATGTGAATTCCTTTTTCTGCATCCAAGTCTTTACGGATACGACCAACAAAGGTATCACGCGAACCCACGGCATTGATGGCTTGAGGATAAATTTGATGAGCGACATCATCCTCAAGAACAGCACCTGGGAAGGCTGCGATAGCTGCTTTTACTTCTTCGATTGGAGCCACTTCTTTTGTTTCGATGTAAACAGACTCAGAGTGAGCTGACAAGACTGGAATACGCACACATGTTGCAGATACTGCAATACTGTCATCTTCCATAATTTTCTTAGTTTCCTTAGTCATCTTCATCTCTTCGTAAGTGTAATCATTATCAGTGAAGACATCGATTTGTGGAAGAGCATTGAAGGCGATAGGATAGTGTTTCTTGTCACCACCTGAAGGCAAGATTTCCGCATGTAAATCACGTGGTTTCACTCCATCATTCAAGACTTCACGAAGTTCACGTTGTGTCTCAAGAATTGCTCCCATACCAGCACCTGAAACTGCTTGGTAAGTTGAAACAATGATACGGTCCAAGCCCCATTTTTGGCGAACTGGCTCAAGAGCCACCATCATTTGGATTGTTGAACAGTTAGGGCAAGCAATAATCCCGTTGTGGGCATCAAGTGCGTGAGCATTGACCTCTGGAACAACCAAAGGAACATCTGGATTTTGACGGAAGTAAGATGTATTATCTACTACTACCGCTCCAGCTTTAACTGCGTATGGTGCATATTTAGCTGATGTAGAACCACCTGCTGAAAAGAGAGCAATATCAACTCCTTCAAAAGCTGTTTCAGTCGTTTCTTCAATCGTAATATCTTGATCTTTAAATTTCAAAGTCTTGCCTGCTGAACGTGCAGAAGCAAGTAAACGAATTTTATCAATTGGAAGTGTTGATTCTTCCAACATTTTTATCATCTGAGCTCCGACAGCACCTGTCGCGCCGACTACAGCAACTGTATATCCCATAAATAACCTCTTTCGGAATTTTCTAAAAATTTCTATAATAGATGTATTATACTACTTTTTCCATGAATTGCAAAGCTTTTTCATCAATTTTGGAAAATAAAAATCCCCAGTCGTTAGACCAGGGACTAAGAGGCATCTTCATGTGATGAGCAGGTTCACACAACTCATCAAGGTCCGCTCCTGCGTTATGACCTCCTTATGCTCAATAGTAGCCCGAAGACTACCTATCGACTCATCGCGCCTATTATATTACTAGAAATAAGTGATTTTGTCAATAAAAAATTTTTGCAGGATGACTTTTATTATACAAAAGTCAGAATTTTTTCTCGCGAGCATAAGAAAAAAACTCTTGTGTTCAAGAGTTTCTCTGTAAATATCATGCTAATTGCCGGGATTGAACCGGCGACCTCATCCTTACCATGGATGCGCTCTGCCAACTGAGCTAAATCAGCTTACTTAAGAAGTATACTATAGTTAGAAAAACTTGTCAAGTTTCCTTAGAAATTTTCCATAAGAAAAAGCCAGGTAAGAGCCACCTAGCTTCTCTTCGTCTATTTGCTTAAATCAATTCGACGACCAATTTTACCAATGATAATCGCACCAATAATTAATGAGGCAAATTCACCAATCCCTGTTGTGAACCAAGTAAGGAAAAATGGTAATTGCGCTACGATATTCAACTCTGCAGCGATAGTAAACATGGAAATTGAAAAGAGGATTGAAAAGAAGAAATGATCTTTTCGAATTAATCCATTAAAGAGGTAATCTTTGCTGTATTTTGCAAAAAGCCAAACACCTAGACTAAGGAATACTAGGGTTGATCCACCACCAACAAAGACATCTAGCAGTCCGAAGCTAAAGAAATTAGCAATCATACAACCGATAGTAACTCCGATAATGTACTTTGGATTGTAAAAAGCCATAAAGTTCATCATTTCTGAAATACGGAACTGATAAGCACCGTAGCTAATGGCATTTAGGGGTGGTGTGACAGTTAAAACGACATAGATAGCAGCAACGATTGCAATATCTGCAACATCACGAATAGTTAATTTTTTCATCTTTTCTCCTTTGGCGGTTGCCCGCGTGTAATATGCTTGGTGAAAGAAGCTAAGCACCAAGGGTTGATTCAATCAACCTTACTAGTATAGCACAATAACTTGCTTTATGCTATACTAAAAGTATGAAAAAACCTATTCAAAAATTTTTTAACAATGAAATCTTAGCATATCTCTTTTTTGGCCTTGCAACAACTCTAGTTTCGATTCTCTCACGACTAGTCATTTATCAACTAAGTCATCAGGAACTCCTTGCTACTGGCCTAGCAAATATTATTGGTATCCTATTTGCCTTTAGCACAAATGATAGGATTGTATTTAAGCAAGCTAGGCAGAATTGGCCAAGACGTTTAGTGAAATTTTCTCTTGCCCGCCTTTCTACTTTTCTGTTAGACTTGCTCCTTACTTTTCTATTTGTAACCCAGTTTCCCCACATCATAGGTCAATTCGTAAATGAAAATCTTGACAAAATCAATGCAATCGAAACAGTTCTTGCACAATTATTGATAATTATCCTTAATTATATTTTTAGTAAGGTTTTTATTTTTAAAAAATAAAATTTCTGAGCATATATCTTGCAAGCTTTTTTTAATTAATATATAATGAAGTATAAACTTTTTTTGAAAGGAAATTATGAAAATGTTAAAAGATCTTAAAGCATTTTTGCTTCGTGGTAATGTTGTTGACCTTGCTGTCGGTGTGATTATTGCCTCTGCTTTTGGTGCTATCGTAACTTCATTTGTTAACGATATCATCACTCCACTTCTATTGAACCCTGCTTTGAAAGCTGCAAAAATCGAACGTATTGCTGAACTTTCATGGAATGGTGTTGCTTACGGTAACTTCTTGAGTGCTGTTATCAACTTCCTTGTAGTTGGTACTGTGCTATTCTTTGCGATTAAAGCAATGGAAAAAGCTCAAAACCTTACTAAGAAAGAAGAAGCTGCTGAGGAAGCTCCAGCTGCTCCAACTGAGTTGGAAGTACTTCAAGAAATCAAAGCCCTTCTTGAGAAAAAATAATCGATTAAAAGGATCTAGCGCAAAGCTAAATCCTTTTTCTTTACTCTTTCGGCAACTTACCTGCTTTCTCTAGCATTTTCTTGATCAAATAAGGCATCTTAACATTTTCACGACCTTTTTTCTCAATCAGTTTTTTCACAAATTCTGGCATTTGTAAATCTTGAGATTCGGCCAAAATGTTTTTAGTCTCGTCTGAAGGAACTAACTCATCAAAGGTTTCTTCTTCTGGAAGAAATTCCTTAAATTCTTGATTTTCATTGACTCTAACTGTATTGACCAAAGCATCAATCAAACGAGAATCCGTATTTGGCATTGGTGGACGATGGTAGTTTACCCCAAATTCCTGACATAAGTCATAACATTCCACATCATTATCAAACAAGACTTCAATATGCTCACTGATGAAGCTGATAGGAACAAAAATATAATGGTCTGGATGTTCTTTCTGTTCTCTGAGATACTCTAAAACATCTGGCTTAATCCATGGAATCCCGATATCACTTTCACTCTGCCAAGTGTTAGTATATTGCTCTGAACTCAAGCCTAGTTTTTCAGAAACTAGCTTGCTATTTTCAAAAATTTGATCGATATAAGGGTCACCAAAATCCAAGGCAAAAATGGGCACACTGTGGGCTGAAAAGATGACTTTAAAGCTATCCTGCTTTACTTCTTCTTTTAAAATCTTAGCAATTTCATCTGCCCAATAGTTTAGCAAGGCCTCTTCTTGATACCAGTCCTTAATGACTAAAAATTGAATTTGCTTGCTTTCTAAAAATTTCTCATAACCCATGACAGAGTAAAAAGAATAATGGGGCTCCAAAATCAGGCAAATACACTGTTCAATGCCGTCTGCTTCCATTTGACCAATCACATCTGGAATAAAAGGTCTGGAAAATTTATTGGCAAAATAGACACTATACTCATTCCCCAGTCTAGCTTCTACTAAGGCAACCTCTTCACGGGTAATTCTTTGCAGAGGCGTACCTCCAATAAGTACATAATTATCATAGAGTGTTTGAATCTCGTGGTCTTGAGGTCTCACCCCACGACGAATATTTGTGAAAAAATCAGCTACACCTTCAAAGGTAATCTCTTCTGGCGAACCGAATGTCATCATTAAAATTGCTTTTTTCATAACTTCTTCCTTGTGATATTTTTATCAAGTTTATTTTATCATGAATTCACCAATAAGTAAACGCTAACATAGGGACATTCTCAATCTTCTGTCTTTTGTTTTTCTCTTCTTTCTATGATACAATGGAAAAAATGAATTCAAAAGGAGTTTTTTATGACTTACCCCAATCTCTTGGACCGCTTCTTAACCTACGTTAAGGTCAACACGCGCTCTGATGAACACTCTACTACTACTCCAAGTACACAGAGTCAGGTTGACTTCGCAACCAATGTTCTTATCCCTGAAATGAAACGTGTTGGACTGCAAAATGTTTATTATCTGCCAAATGGTTTTGCAATTGGGACCTTACCAGCCAATGATCCATCTTTAACGCGTAAGATTGGCTTTATCTCCCACATGGATACTGCTGACTTTAATGCCGAAGGAGTTAATCCTCAGGTAATTGAAAACTACGATGGTGGTGTGATTGAACTTGGAAATTCTGGTTTTAAACTCGATCCAGCTGACTTTAAGAGTCTTGAAAAATATCCAGGACAAACGCTCATCACAACCGACGGAACAACCTTGCTAGGGGCTGATGACAAGTCTGGTATTGCTGAGATTATGACAGCCATTGAATATCTAACTGCTCATCCCGAAATCAAACACTGTGAGATTCGTGTTGGTTTTGGTCCAGATGAGGAAATCGGTGTTGGTGCTAATAAATTTGATGCAGATGATTTTGATGTGGATTTTGCCTACACTGTTGATGGTGGTCCACTAGGTGAACTTCAGTACGAGACCTTCTCAGCAGCTGGTTCTGAAGTGCATTTCCAAGGACGTAATGTCCACCCTGGTACTGCCAAAGGGCAAATGGTCAACGCCCTTCAGCTAGCAATTGATTTTCATAATCAACTTCCAGAGAAAGACCGACCTGAGTTAACAGAAGGTTACCAAGGCTTCTACCATCTTATGGATGTGACAGGTAGTGTCGAAGAGGCGCGTGCAAGCTACATCATTCGTGATTTTGAAAAAGATGCCTTTGAAGCGCGTAAAGAAGCTATGCAGTCTATCGCTGATAAGATGAATCAAGAACTTGGTAGCGACCGTGTCACCCTAAACTTGACAGACCAGTACTACAATATGAAAGAAGTCATTGAAAAAGATATGACTCCAATTACCATTGCCAAAGCAGTTATGGAAGATTTGGGTATCACTCCTATAATCGAACCAATCCGTGGAGGGACAGACGGCTCTAAGATTTCCTTTATGGGAATCCCAACTCCTAATATCTTTGCGGGAGGAGAAAATATGCACGGACGTTTTGAATACGTCAGCCTTCAGACTATGGAACGTGCAGTTGATACCATCATTGGTATCGTAGCTTATAAAGACTAAAAAGACGAGGTAGCTCAGCTACTTCGCCTTTCTTTTTATTATGTGACTATTAGTCCGTCTCGCTCCGTTAGGTGAGAGACAAAAAAACCACCGCTATGCGGGTGCGCGTCGAAGGTTATACCAAAAAAACTCCGAACGCGATACAATAAAGGTGTTCAAGCCAATTGTAAAGCGAAAGGAGAAAAATATGGCACAAAAGGCTCATAGTTTATCGCACACAAAGTGGCACTGTAAGTATCACATTGTGTTCACCCCTAAGTATAGACGAAAAGTTATCTATAATCAATATCGAAGTAGTTTAGGCGAAATATTTCATCGCTTGTGTAGCTATAAAGGAGTTGAAAT
>NZ_NCVN01000077.1:0-349 GCF_002096925.1 Streptococcus mitis
TGATACTTCTCATACTTTTCAGCACGTACTGAAAAATCATCTTTGACTTTACGCAAGACTTTCTTGAGTTTACGACGCGGGATTTTACGTTCATCCTTCCCTTTAACAGCTGTCTCCTCAATGTTCTGGTTCAGTGTTTCCAATTCTTCTTCAAGGACTTGAGCGAATGCAAGCAACTGCTCTGAGGAGATAGGCTCTTGTGTATCCAGTTCGATAGCTTGATGGATAAGAGGAGTGATTTCTTCTTGAAAATAGTTCTGTATCTGTTCTTGCAGTTTGGCGGAGAATTTCTCTGTCGCTTTCTTCCACACAAAACTATACTTGTTGGCATTGGCTTCAATCTTAGTCC
>NZ_NCVN01000064.1:0-315 GCF_002096925.1 Streptococcus mitis
ATTAAACACCACGGTTTGGTATTGTTCGCCTTCATTATAGGCTAAACTTCTTTTTCTGTCATGAGTTAGCAGGATCTGCCTGCTTGGAGTTTTTTGTTAAATCAATAATTAGATAAGAAAAACCTGAGAAGGTCAATTTTACTTCTCAGGTTTTTTGTTCTATACACTCCACTGGTTTAGAATACTATTAAGAAAGAGTTTAATTGTCATACACAACTAATCTTTTTTACTTTTTGCTACAAAGATAGCGGATAGGGCTAGGCTAACACTTGCCAAGAAAATAGCTGTTTCTGACTGTTTCTCACCAGTTTCTGG
>NZ_NCVN01000066.1:0-245 GCF_002096925.1 Streptococcus mitis
GCTTCAACAAGCGCAAGTACTTCAGCAAGTACGTCAGCCTCAACAAGCGCAAGTACTTCAGCAAGCACTTCAGCTAGCACGTCAGCCTCAACAAGTGCAAGTACGTCAGCAAGTACATCAGCTTCAACAAGCGCAAGTACGTCAGCAAGTACATCAGCTTCAACAAGTGCAAGTACATCAGCAAGTACGTCGGCTTCAACAAGCGCAAGTACATCAGCAAGTACATCAGCTTCAACAAGCGCAAG
>NZ_NCVN01000067.1:0-235 GCF_002096925.1 Streptococcus mitis
CCGTCTGTGTTTTCTGATGTTTGGTATGGTGAAAACGATAGCACCAGCCATCAGGATGTGTGTAGCTATCCTCCTTGTCATTATAGTGCCAATTCGCTAAGTTTCTATTCGACTGTTTATACCCTCTCTTCTGTTCCTTGTCAAACATGGCATATTTAATCAGATGGTTTACCTGCTTTTCATCTAAACGAAGGAGATTCTCTTCACTTCCATATCCAGCATCTGCGACAATTAT
>NZ_NCVN01000076.1:0-231 GCF_002096925.1 Streptococcus mitis
TTTACCAAGACTATCGTAACCATGCAAAAAAGCAACGGCAAATCCGTTGCTTTTTTTGGAGATAAAGTCCTTAGACTACAAGTTTCTAAGGGCTTTTCTTTGTGTAAAGTCGTATAATAGATGTAAGAAAAGTTGTAAAGAAAATCTAGACTACAACCGCAATCAAGTTGGTTTTTACACGCTAGACGAACTCGTTCTGCCAGACCATTTTCTTCGTCAAGTTGAGCAAGT
>NZ_NCVN01000068.1:0-226 GCF_002096925.1 Streptococcus mitis
CAGCTATCGCACCATCAATCGTTTTCGAGTCGCTGAAGGGATGGAAGAACTCATACGTAATCTTTTCATGGACCTCAATCTTCGTTTAAAAATGGAAGAGTTAGTGACCTTAGATTGTCTGTTTATTGATAGGACTAAGATTGAAGCCAATGCCAACAAGTATAGTTTTGTGTGGAAGAAAGCGACAGAGAAATTCTCCGCCAAACTGCAAGAACAGATACAGAAC
>NZ_NCVN01000069.1:0-223 GCF_002096925.1 Streptococcus mitis
AAATACAATTTCTGAGTGCTATTTGGAATGGTAAACTCTGTCACATCCGTATAACACTTTTCCATTGGTTTAGAGCCTTCAAATTGACGTTGAATAAGGTTATCTGCTTTCTTGTCAACGTCTCCTTTATGAGAAGAATATTTTCGTTTCTGTCGCATTTTAGCTTGTAAATTGAGTACTTTCATCAAGCGTTGAACTCTTTTATGATTTACCAGATAACCAC
>NZ_NCVN01000070.1:0-222 GCF_002096925.1 Streptococcus mitis
CCTCCTCAAATACAATAAGAGAACGACTCAAAATTAAAAAGCTAGAGTTCCGCAATTGGAAATCTCTAGCTTTTTTGTGGCTGAGAACTATTTTGCTTTAGAAGTTACCAGATATTTCGTTCTCATAAATCATGACCACCCGTCAAACGGGTGGTTTGTCCCAGGGCTATGAGCCCAAATTACCAGCCAGCGCCTAAAGACGCTGGCTTTCACTTTGTTCAA
>NZ_NCVN01000072.1:0-218 GCF_002096925.1 Streptococcus mitis
CAAGGTCTTCAAGGTCGTGATGGTCAAGACGGAGCACAAGGTTTACCAGGACGCGACGGACGTGATGGCGCAGCAGGTCGTGACGGACGTGATGGACGCGACGGAAAAGACGTCTTGAACGGCAAAGTTAACCCAGAAGCAAATCAAGGTAAAGACGGCGATAAATACGTTAATACAGAAACAGGCGACGTCTTCGTTAAGAATAACGGCAACTGGGC